>CAZHLQ010000102.1:0-12022 GCA_964533235.1 uncultured Gudongella sp.
ATATTGAAAAGCTTCCAATCTATTCAGCAATCAGGATAGTGGGAACTCTTGTTGAAACGCCGGAAGCCAAGCAGCTCTTTGAGGTAAAAGCATCCATAATTGAGCTTGAAGGGATGAGCGACAGCGAGTATCCTATCCAGAAAAAACGTCATACTTTAGAATACCTTAGGACAATAGCACACCTTAGACCAAGGACAAATACCTACAGCGCAGTTTTCAGAGTCCGATCTATCCTTGCCTTTGCCATCCATAAATTCTTCCAGGAGCGAGGCTTCGTATACGCTCACACGCCAATAATAACCGCGTCTGACGCAGAGGGAGCAGGGGAGATGTTCAGGGTGAGTACCCTCGATATGTTGGATCCTCCTAAAACAGAGGAAGGCAAAATAGATTTCACAGAGGACTTCTTCGCTAAGGAGACAAACCTGACAGTCAGCGGTCAGCTTGAGGGAGAGGCATTTGCACTTGCATTCAAGAACATCTACACCTTTGGGCCTACCTTTAGAGCAGAAAACTCAAACACAGCAAGACACGCAGCTGAGTTTTGGATGATAGAGCCGGAGATTGCCTTTGCAGATCTTAGTGACAACATGAAGCTTGCAGAGGACATGTTCAAATATATCATCAACTACGTATTGGAGAATGCCCCTGAGGAAATGGAGTTCTTCGACAGCTTTGTAAGCAAGGGCATAGTTGAAAGGCTAAAAGCAATAGTAAACTCAGAATTTGGAGTCGTTACCTATACCGAAGCAGTCGAGCTCCTTAAGAAATCCGGAGAGGAGTTCCAATACCCAGTTGAATGGGGCATAGACCTTCAAACTGAGCACGAAAGATACATCACTGAAAAAATATTCCAAAAGCCTGTTTTCGTAATCAACTACCCTAAGGAGATAAAAGCCTTCTACATGAGGGTCAACGAGGACAACAAGACTGTAGCAGCCATGGACCTTCTTGTCCCAGGTGTTGGAGAGATAATAGGAGGAAGCCAGAGAGAGGAAAGACTGGATGTCCTTACTCAAAAAATAATCGACAACGGAATGGATCCCGAGGACTACTGGTGGTATCTTGAGCTCAGGAAGTACGGCGGCACTAAGCATGCAGGCTATGGGCTAGGTTTTGAAAGAGCAATAATGTATATCACAGGTATGGCAAATATTAGAGACGTTATCCCATTCCCAAGAACCGTCAAGTCAGCTGAGTTCTAGAAGCTGAGCTGCCAAATAAGTCTTGCCTTAAGGCGTGGCATTTGCTATAATCGTAGCTAAATTACAACATCGATGAACGGAAGCATTAGGCAAGGAGTCTCTTTTAGAGAGCAGCCGTCAGGTGAAAGGCTGCAGAGAAAATTGCTGAACTCGTCCGGGAGGATCCCCTGTCAAAGCTTGGGACGGGTCGCCTACGTTAAAGGCATCGAGTGGAAATATCAAAAAGAGTGGTACCGCGGAATTAACCTTTCGTCTCTAACAGGACGAGAGGTTTTATTTTTTGTAAATTGAGGAGGTAATGAAAATGAGAGACTACACCCCAAAGTCCATTGAGAAAAAATGGCAGGATATATGGGACGAGCATCAGTGCTACAAGGCTGAGAACAATAGTGAAAAGCCTAAATTCTATGCACTGGTAGAGTTTCCGTACCCATCATCCAACGGACTGCACGTTGGACATCCAAGGCCATACACTGCGCTGGACATCGTTTCAAGAAAAAGAAGATACCAAGGCTACAACGTTCTATTCCCAATGGGTTGGGATGCATTTGGACTGCCAACGGAAAACTTTGCAATCAAGAACAAGATCCACCCAAGGATAGTAACCGAGCAAAACATCGCAAGGTTCAAGGGGCAGCTAAAATCAATAGGCTTCTCCTTTGACTGGTCGAGAGAAGTAAATACTACTGATCCAAACTATTACAAGTGGACACAGTGGATATTCCTTAAGCTGTTTGAAAAGGGACTTGCATACAAGCAAGAAATGCCCATCAACTTCTGTACCTCCTGCAAGGTAGGCCTTGCCAACGAAGAGGTAGTAGGAGGGGTCTGTGAGCGTTGCGGAAGCGAAGTCATCAGACGTGTCAAAAACCAATGGATGCTTAAGATAACTGAGTATGCTGAAAGGCTTATCAACGACCTTGATACAGTCGACTACATCGAAAGGGTCAAGATACAGCAGAAAAACTGGATCGGAAGATCTGAGGGAGCTGAGCTGGACTTTAAGATATCCAACGGTGACGACGTTCTTAGAGTATTCACGACAAGACCTGACACTCTATTCGGAGCAACCTATATGGTAATAGCTCCAGAGCATCCACTTATAGAAAAATACAAGGACAGGATCAAAAATATTGACGAGGTAGAAGCCTATCGGGAGGACGTATCGAAAAAGTCCGACTTTGAACGTACCGAGCTTGTAAAAGAGAAAACCGGAGTAGAGCTAAAGGGCTTGTCCGCAATAAATCCTGCAACAGGCATGGAGATTCCACTATGGGTATCAGATTATGTTCTTATGACCTATGGTACTGGTGCGATCATGGCAGTTCCAGGACATGACCAAAGGGACTGGGAGTTTGCAACGAAATTCAACCTGCCAATAATAGAGGTCATAAGAGGTGGAGATATAACCAAGGAAGCTTATACGGACACCGACACAGGTATACTAGTCAACTCCGGCTTTATAAACGACATGGAAGTTAAGGATGCCATAAGGACAATGCTTGACTGGGTAGAGGAAAAAGGATTAGGCGAAAGAAAGGTAAACTACAAGCTTAGAGACTGGGTATTCTCAAGACAGAGATACTGGGGTGAGCCGATACCATTGGTCCACTGTAAGGAATGTGGTTGGGTGCCAATACCTGAGTCCGAGCTGCCGTTAAGGCTGCCGGAGGTAGAAAACTACGAGCCGACGGACACTGGTGAATCACCACTTGCTGCTATACATGACTGGGTACACACCACTTGTCCAAAGTGTGGTGGGCATGCTCACAGAGAGACTGACACCATGCCGCAGTGGGCAGGATCGTCATGGTACTTCCTGAGATACATGGATCCGGATAATCATGACGCCATTGCATCAAAGGAAGCACTTGAGTATTGGTCACCAATAGACTGGTACAACGGGGGAATGGAGCATACCACACTTCACCTGCTTTACTCAAGGTTCTGGCACAAGTTCCTCTATGACATAGGAGTAGTTCCAACGCCTGAGCCATACGCGAAGAGGACCTCTCACGGAATGATCCTTGGCGACAACAACGAAAAGATGTCAAAATCTAGAGGCAACGTAGTCAACCCTGATGAAATAGTAAAAGACTACGGCGCAGACACACTAAGGACCTACGAGATGTTCATCGGAGATTTTGAGAAGGCCGTTCCATGGTCTGACAATGGAGTAAAGGGCTGCAGAAGGTTCCTGGACAGAGTGTGGAGACTCCAGGAGATACTTGTAGAGGGCAAGAGCTATACACCCGAGCTGGAATCCAGCATCCATAAGACAATCAAAAAGGTTACAGATGACTTCGAAAACCTTAAGTTCAACACAGGCATCGCTGCAATGATGAGTCTACTGAACGAGTTCAACGACTTTGGAAGGCTAAATAAAAGAGACTTCCAAACATACCTGACTCTTTTGAATCCTGTTGCCCCTCATATCACTGAGGAGCTTTGGGAGATCGCCGGATTGCCAGGGTACCTGTTCCAGACCACATGGCCTGAATATGACCAGGAAAAGACCATAGACAAGGTTTTCGACCTGCCGGTACAGGTAAATGGAAAGGTAAGAGGAACTGTCGAGGTTAGCCTTGATGAAAGCGCTGAAAGCATAAAGGAAAAAGTATTTGCATCTGCCGGAGTTAAGAAATTCACCGACGGAAAAGTTTTGGTTAAGGAGATCTACGTACCAGGTAAAATATACAACATAGTTGTCAAATAGCCATATTTATGCAATAATGATTCTGTCGCCACATGGCGGCAGAATTATTATTAGGAGGTATTTTATGACGGTAAAAATCATAACCGACAGCACTTGCTATCTGGACAAGGATTTCATCCAAAGTGAGAACGTAACTGTAGTACCGCTGCATTATGTATTTGACGGCCAGGAATACAAAGAAGGATATCCAGGTGAATTTGGAGAATTCTACAGCAAACTGGAATCGACCAAGCTGTTTCCAACCACCTCACAGCCTGCAGCAGGAGATTTTCAGGTGGCTTATCTGGATGCTTTCAAAAAATTCGATGAAGCAATAGCGATTGTTTTATCCTCTAAGATTAGTGGAACATTCACCAGTGCTATGCTGGCAAATGGTATGTTAGAAGATAAAAAAGTTACTATTGTAGACAGCTTTGTCGCAGCCTCAGCATTGGGTTTCCTAGTTGAGGACGCTGTACAGCTTGCTAAGGAAGGCAAGAATGCGACTGAGATCGCAGAGCTTCTAAATGAGCAAAAAGGGAAGCTGGATGTATATGTGACCCCCGAAACTCTTGATTATCTAAGCAGAGGCGGCAGGATGTCGTCCATACAATCCAGTATAGGGAACCTATTGAGCATCAAGCCGATAATCAGACTTACAGATGGCGAATTGAAGCTGGTTGAAAAAGCAAGGGGAAGAAACAAAGCAGTAGCAAGGATCATTGAGATGGTCGAACCTCATGTAAAGAGGATCAGCGTTTGTCATATACTGAACCTTGAGGAGGCAGAGAGTGTTGCAAATACTCTAAAGGAAAAGTATCCTAAAGCCAAGGTAACGATCGATGAGCTTGGACCTGTTATCGGTTCACACCTTGGACCAAAGACCCTTGGACTGTGCCTGTATTATTAAATCAAAAAGGTGAGAGTCAGCCCGGAGATGTCCGGGCTTTCTTAATGAGATTTTTATATCAATAGACTTCAGATGTGCTATAATAGCTTTAGAGCAATCTCAAAAACCACGGAGGTGCAGTGAATGAGAAAGATACTTATTACTGGAGCACTTGGGCAAATAGGCTCCGAGCTGGCTGTAAGAATGAGAAGTGTTTATGGTGATGCAAACGTTGTCATCAGTGACCTGAAGGCAAAGGACTCCCACAAGGAGCTAATTCAAAGTGGACCATTTGAAATAATAGATGTAATGGACAAGAACACTATGGCTGAGGTCGTTGATAAGTACAACATCAACACCATTGTTAATCTGGCTGCCATACTTTCAGCAGTAGGAGAGGCTAAGCCCGACCTTTGCTGGAGCATAAACATGAATGGACTTTACAATGTACTGGAGCTGGCAAGGGAGAAAGAGCTGTCAGTATTTACTCCAAGCTCAATAGCAGTATTCGGTGAATCAACGCC
Source organism: uncultured Gudongella sp. (assembly GCA_964533235.1). Taxonomy (GTDB): domain Bacteria; phylum Bacillota; class Clostridia; order Tissierellales; family Tissierellaceae; genus Gudongella. Next base: position 5,314 of record CAZHLQ010000102.1, read on the forward strand.
AAAGGACTCCACTCCTCAGGATACGATCATGAGACCAGGAACAATGTATGGAGTCACTAAGGTAGCAGGGGAGCTTCTGTGCGATTACTACTTCCACAAATTCGGAGTTGACACAAGAGGTGTCAGATTCCCGGGACTTATCTCCTACGATACACTTCCAGGTGGTGGAACCACGGACTACGCAGTGCATATTTACTACGAAGCTCTTAAAAACAGAAAGTACACCAGCTTTATAGATAAAGGGACAAAGATGGACATGATGTATATGCCAGATGCTTTGGATGCTATATTGAACCTACTGGAGGCAGACAGCTCCAAGCTGATCCATAGAAATGCATTCAACATAGCAGCTATGAGCTTTGATCCAGAGGGCATTGCAGCTTCAATAAGAAAGTATATGCCGGATTTCGCATTGGATTACCAGGTAGATCCCGTAAGACAGGCAATAGCAGATTCATGGCCGAACTCACTTGACGACAGTGCTGCCAGGGCAGAATGGGGCTGGGAACCAAAATATCTGTTAGACGACATGACCAAGGATATGCTTGAGAAATTGAGCGAAAAGTTGAGCCTAGAAATATAAGCAAATGAACAATAAACAATGAACAACTAACAATGAACAACTAACAATGAAGAATAGTAGGTAGTAGGTAGAAGAAGACCAGATTCTTCGCTGTCGCTCAGAATGACGAAAATGTTGTCATCCTGAACGAAAGTGAAGGATCTTTTTGTTTATAATTGTCAATCGTCAATCGTCAATTTTCAATTGTTTTGAATGTTGACAAGATTACCCGGATATACTATACTGAAAAAGGAAAACCAACCAAAGCAGTTGGGATTAAAGAGGTGATTCAATGAAACTGTCAACCAAGGGACGTTACGGTCTTATGGCAATGTACCAGCTGGCACAGGATTACGGCCAGGGACCAATATCTCTGAAATATGTAGCAGAAAAACAGGGCTTGTCCGAAAACTACCTTGAGCAGCTGTTTTCAAGCTTGAAGAAGGAAGGATTACTGACCAGCACCAGAGGTGCCTATGGTGGATACATGCTTTCCAGAAACCCTCAGGAAATAACTGTAGGACAAGTATTAAGATCTCTTGAAGGCCAAATGTCACCTTCTGAATGCGTAGCAGAGGATGGATTTGACTGCGTAAGAGATGACAGCTGTGCAACAAGATGGGTATTTGCAAAAATAAAGGATAGTATCGACAGAGTGATCGACTCCATAACCCTTGAGGATATGGTACGAGACAGTCAGCCGGGACTATAGCGGGAGGATGTAAAATGAACAAAATGATATATATGGATCACTCAGCGACTACACCTGTAAAAAAAGAAGTTCTTGAGGAAATGCTTCCCTACTTCAGTGAATTTTACGGAAACCCCTCAAGCGTATATGCCCTAAGCAACCACTCAAGGCTTGCCATAGACAAGGCAAGGGAGAGAGTAGCAAACGCAATAGGCGCCAAAAAGACGGAGATATTCTTCACTGGTGGCGGCTCTGAAGCGGACAACTGGGCACTTAAGGGAGTAGCTTATAAAAACAAAGACAAAGGCAACCACATAATTACATCAAAGATTGAGCACCATGCAATACTCCATACCTGTGAGTATCTTGAGAAGCAGGGCTTCCAGGTAACATATCTGGATGTGGATGAATATGGGATGATATCTCTGGAGGATCTTGAAAAAGCGATAACTGATAAGACATTACTTATATCCATAATGTTTGCGAACAACGAGATTGGTACTATCCAGCCGATAAAGGAGATAGGAGAGATCGCCAAAAAGCATGGAGTCCTATTCCATACGGATGCTGTACAGGCAGTTGGAAGTCTTCCAATTGACGTAAAGGAATTGAATATTGATCTTCTAAGTATGTCAGCCCACAAGCTATACGGTCCAAAGGGCGTAGGAGCTCTCTATATCAAGCAGGGTACAAAGATAGACCCTCTTATAGCTGGTGGAGCACAGGAAAAGAACAAAAGAGCTGGGACTGAAAACACTCCTGGAATAGTTGGATTAGGCAAGGCTATTGAGGTGGCGTACGACCATTTACAAGAAAACACTGAATATCTCATTTCCCTCAGGGAAAGGCTAATAAAAGGAATAGAAGAGAAGATACCTTATGTCAGATTAAATGGACACCCTGAAAAAAGGCTTCCAGGAAACGTGAATTTCTGCTTCCAGTTTATCGAGGGCGAAGCACTTCTATTAAGTCTTGATATGGTAGGTATAGCTGGCTCAAGCGGCTCAGCATGTACCTCAGGCTCACTTGATCCTTCCCACGTGCTTTTATCTATCGGACTGCCCCATGAGATAGCACACGGCTCACTGAGACTTTCGCTGGGAACTGCCAATACAGAGGAAGAAATCGACTACGTAGTTGAAAAACTTGTAGGGATAGTAGACAGACTGAGAATGATGTCACCATTATATGAAAAAGTTCAAGGGGGAAATAGATAAATGTATTCAGAGAAGGTAATGGAGCATTTCATGCATCCGCAGAATGTTGGAGAGATAGAGAACGCAGACGGCGTCGGCGAAGTAGGAAACGCCAAATGCGGAGATATAATGAAGATGTACCTGAAGATCGATGACGATGTAATAACTGACGTTAAATTCAAAACCTTTGGCTGTGGCTCTGCCATTGCATCCTCAAGCATGGCTACCGAGCTTATAAAGGGTAAGACTGTCAAGGAAGCAATGGAGCTGACGAACAAAGCCGTAGCAGATGCTCTCGATGGACTTCCACCAGTTAAAATGCACTGCAGCGTGCTTGCCGAGCAGGCTATCAAATCAGCGCTTCTTGATTATTCCCATAAATCCGGGGTAAAAATTGAGGGATTGGAAGATGTTGACTTCGATGATGAGCATATCCACGACCACGCTGAGGAAGAATAAACTTAGAGAAAAAGACTTTGGCGGGAGCTGATATTTGGCGTCATGCCAAGGTCTTTTACAGCTTTTGGGGGGATATCTATGGGAATAAGCGCAGCTCCTGAGCTGTCCGTGAAGCTGGTATGGATCCTCATGCCGATACTTCTTTTCCTGACCATCTACTACCTGATAAACATCGGAAACAGGTATGTAGCACCAAGAAAGGTGATCCACTACAATACGAAGCTTATCCTTTGGGCAATCATTTCAATGTTCGCCCTGTACTTCGTGGTGCAGATATTTAAGAAGTACACTCTTGTTTCCGACACCTTCTTCACAATACTAGTGTCAATGCTTCTTGCATATCTATTAAACCCTTCAGTCAGCTACTTTGAACGCAAGGGTATGAAAAGGATACTTGCTGCAGCAGTAGTATATCTCATAATACTCGGCGGCATAGTCATACTTTTCCTTGCAGTCCTTCCAAGGACGGGCAGGGAGATCATGAGACTAGGCACCAACCTTCCACAATACATAACAGCTGTCACGGAGTGGGTCCAGAACATTTACTCCAGCTATTCCGATACCCTGGGAGAAATGCCAGAGATACTGCAGTCAATTGAGAATGTGGTATCCCAGAATATCGACAGAATACAGGAAAGTCTGGCAAATGGAGCAGAGACCTTTATCCTTGGTCTGGCAGGAATACTTTCAAGGATAGTCAGTCTTGTATTAACTCCGGTTCTGACCTTTTATTTTCTGGTTGACAAGGACCATTTCCTGGGGAAAATGGATGCCCTGATACCCGGCAAGTACAAGGAAGAGGTATATAAGCTGCTAGGTGACATGGATGAGGCTATGTCGCAGTTTATTCGAGGCAGGCTGCTTATGGCGGTTATAGTAGGAATTGTTACCACAATATTCCTGTTCCTGATGGGCATCGAGTTCGCCATAATCATAGGCTTTATAACAGGTCTTGCAGATATAGTTCCATATATCGGCCCGTTCCTGGGGTTCCTGCCTGCAGTGGTTTTCGCATTTATTTCGAGCCCAACTAAAGCGTTGTGGGTCGGGGTATTCTTCATACTGATCCAGTGGATGGAGAACAACATCCTCGGACCAAAGGTCCTTGGGAAGACAACCGGAATGCACCCTCTTACCGTTCTGGTTTCCATAATTACCGGTGGGACCATATTTGGAGTCATGGGGATGATCGTATCAGTACCTGCGGTAAACATAGGGATAATACTATACAGATACATCAGAGACAAGCTTAACAAAAGACTTTCCGACAATTCAGAAACCGGAACAAATTGACAGATAGTCCGCTATGAATTAAAATATTATAGATAGACTACCTCCCTGAAGGGGAGGATTTTTCTAATATTTAGGGTGAGGTGTAATTATGAAAAAGTTGGGACTGCATGAAATAAGAAAAGAATACCTTGATTTCTTCAAAGAAAAAGATCATTTGATAGCGCCAAGCTTTTCCCTGGTGCCTAAAAACGATAAATCACTGCTGCTTATAGGTGCCGGAATGGCTCCACTTAAGCCATACTTTACAGGCGACGCCACACCTCCCCACAACAGAATGGCAACCTGCCAGAAGTGTATCAGGACCGGGGATATCGAAAATGTAGGAAGGACTGCAAGACATGCTACCTTCTTTGAAATGCTTGGAAACTTTTCCTTTGGAGATTACTTCAAAAAGGAAGCAGTTGCCTGGGCATGGGAGTTTCTCACCGAGAGGATGGAGCTAAAGCCAGAGGACCTTTGGGTCAGCGTTTATCTCGAGGATGACGAGGCATATGAGATCTGGAACAAGGACATCGGAGTTCCGGCAGAAAAGATAGTAAGACTTGGAAAAGAGGACAATTTCTGGGAGCTTGAGGTTGGACCATCCGGCCCCTGCTCAGAGATATATATAGACAGAGGCAAAGAGTACGGCTGCGGCCATGAGGATTGTAAACCAGGCTGCGACTGCGACAGGTTCCTTGAGGTATGGAACCTGGTATTCACTCAATTCGACAAGGACGAGCAGGGAGTGTACCATCCGCTGCCTAATCCAAACATAGATACAGGTATGGGTCTTGAAAGGATAACCTGTATAATGGAAAATGTGGACACCATATTTGACATCGGAGCTATCCGGGACATCCTTAGCAAGGTGGAGGAGATAAGCGGTTACAAGTATGGCTCTGTATATGAGAAGGACGTATCGGTAAGGCTTATAACAGACCATACAAGGGCAATGACCTTCCTGGTAAGTGATGGAGTAATACCAAGCAACGAGGGTAGAGGCTATGTTTTGAGAAGGCTTATAAGACGAGCTGCAAGACATGGCAAGCTTCTTGGAATAGAGAAGGGCTTCCTGGACCAAATGGCAGGGGTTGTTATTGACTCCTGGAGCGTTGAGTACAAGGAGCTGAAGGATAACGAGAAACAAATCAAAAAGGTTATAAGAGCAGAGGAGGAGAAGTTCCAGGAGACTATCAACCAGGGACTTAATATTCTCGATGAATATATCGAAGAAATGAAAGCAGCCGGATCAGATGTATTCGGAGGCGACAAGGCGTTCAAGCTTTACGACACCTATGGCTTCCCATTGGAGCTTACAAAGGAGATACTCATTGAGAAGGGGATCCAGCTTGATGCAGAAGGCTTCAAGGCTCATATGGAGGCTCAGAGACAAAGAGCAAGAAGTGCAAGAGAAGGCACAGACGGCGGGTGGGGAGGCAAGGAAGAGGAGGAGCTTACCAAGGGCTTCAAATCAAATTTCCTTGGCTACGAATCAACTAAAGCTGAATCTGAAGTATTGGCACTATTCAAGGAAGGCGAAAGAGTCATTCACCTGAGTGAAGGCGAGGAAGGTCTTGTCATTCTAAAGGAGACCCCATTCTACGGCGAGCAGGGAGGTCAGGTGGGAGACAAGGGTAAGCTTCTATTTGAAGGTGGCTTTGCAGAGGTCTCAGATGCCAGACTTACAAAGGACGGTGCGACTCTTCACGTTATATCCGTCAAGGAAGGTCAGCTGAAGGAGGAAATGAAAGCAGAGGCAGTGGTAAATGACGAGCTTAGAGATGCAACAAGAAGAAACCACTCAGCTACTCACCTTCTTCATAAGGCACTTAAATCAGTTCTGGGTGGACACGTCAACCAGGCGGGCTCATTGGTAATGCCAAACAGGCTACGCTTTGACTTCACTCATTTCGAGGCAGTAAGCAAGGAGGATCTGGCTAAGATCGAGTCCGAGGTAAACCACAGTCTGCTGAAGGCTATGCCTGTAGTTACAGAGGTTGCTACCCTTAGAGAAGCACAGGAGAAGGGTGTAATAGGGCTATTTGAAGATAAGTATGGCGATAAGGTCAGAGTTGTATCCATGGGAGACTACTCACAGGAGCTATGCGGAGGTACCCACGTATCAAACACAGGCCAGATCGGTCTGTTCAAAATAGTATCAGAGGCAGGGATAGCAGCTGGAGTGAGAAGGATCGAAGCCCTTACTGGACTAAACGCCTTCGACTACATGAACAGCCTTGAAAAAGAGCTGGAGCAGCTGTCACATTCCATGAAGACCAACAGACAGTCCCTCAAGGAAAGAGCTCAAGGCATCATGGATGAGCTTAAGGAGAAGGAAAGAGAGATCGGAAGGCTTAAGGACAAGCTTTCAGCAAATATTGCTGGCGAGATCCTTTCATCAACCAAAGATATTGATGGAGTCAAGCTCATAGTTTATACAGCACCAGAGATGGACATGAACAGCCTGAGGACCCTGGGAGACGAGCTTAAGGCAAGACTGCACTCAGGTGTAGTAGTCCTTGCAAC
>CAZHLQ010000103.1:0-3820 GCA_964533235.1 uncultured Gudongella sp.
GTGGTACCATAAAGAGCACTTAATTGATGAGCTATCCTATGACTTGCCCAGTCGTCATCCCTGCCAAGGCCTAGTAGTCCATTGCGCGCTATGGTTCCAGCCAGCATTATCTCTGCTCTTGCTTCGTAGTTCTTGGGATCCTTCTTAAGGATATAGGCATTTTTAATTACATTTCTCATTGTTCCTTCACTAAGCTCGTCAGTAAGATCAACATTCGGAGTATTAGTGAAGTACCTTTCAAATACGTGGGATAGTATATCCATTACTCCTGCGAAGGTTTGATTATTAGGAAGCGACATCGTATACTCGGGGTCCATTATGGCAAAGGCTGGTCTTAAAAGATCATGGTCTACTGAATGCTTCAGCTGCTCCTCCTCATTTGTTATAACTGTACCTGAGCTTGTTTCACTTCCTGTGGCAGGAAGTGTCAATATTACTCCAACTGGTAGCGCTCTTTCAACCTTTGCCTTACCCATATAAAAATCCCAGATGTCTTGATCTGAAAGTGTTCCAAGTGCTATTGCTTTTGCTGAATCTATTGCACTACCACCACCTACTGCAAGAACAAGGTCTATCCTTTCTTTCTTGGCTAGCTCAATTCCTTCTCTAACAAGAGAAAGCCTTGGATTTGGAGCCACCCCTCCCAGCTCGAACACCTTTGCTCCAGTCATATGGAGCTGCTCGATTACCTCCTGGTAAACGCCATTTTTTTTAATGCTTCCTCCGCCATAATGAAGCAGGATCCTGTTGTATTTCCCATCTATCAAACGGCTCAGCTTAGAAACGCTTCCTTTGCCGAATTTGATCATTGTCGGGGTATAAAAGCTAAAATTTTTCATAAAAAAACTCCTCTCTTGTTTTGGGCTAGTGTATGTATACCCAAGTATAGAGGAGTTAAAGTTGAAATTATTGATTCCAGTGCCTTTGATTGTATATCTCGTCGATTATGGTCCTTAGGTTCTTATCCCTCAGCCTTCCAGTTGTTGAGGTATATAGATTACCACTGTTTTCATATGCGCCTTCACCTATCAAACTTTCGATGAACTCTCTGAACACCTTCAGGTCATTTTGTGTTGGTGGATTAACTTTTAGTCCAGCCACAGCATCGGTAAATATGTGGCCTTGGAGTCTCGATGGATAAAACCTTTTGTCTTTAAGTCTTTCAAGTGCCTTATCATAGTCCTCAAAGTATATATCCAAGAAAACAAGGGTATCCGGCACATAACTTTCCAGTTTTTCCAGGGCAGCCCTTGCAGCCTTCCAGTCCTTTTTGGCTCTATGAAGCCTGAACTCAATATATCTTGCATCATCATTCCTTTTATTATCAAAGGATTCTATTACATCAATCACTAGTACCTCATTTTCCAGCAGCTCTTCTGAGGTCATCTCCTGAAGTACCATACTCATGATGCCAGACCACGTTCTTAAGTCCTTAATTGAATCTGCAAGAACGAATGCTCTCTCCAGGTTTTTCTCTCCCTTCTTCCAGCCAAGTCCATACAATTTTACAAGGCTAGTTAGCGCTTCTGCATCCTCCGGATCTTTCTTTAGCTTCTCCTCATAATACTGGATAGCCTCAGGATATTTCTTAGATGCAACAAGTCTTTGGCCATCGGACATTTCACCTGGCATTATGATGCTAGGGAGGCTGTCATAATATGTCCGCATTGGCAGGCTGCTTGTTATTAGGTCGTTGTCTTCGTTATATGCATTCACAGTAATCGGATACTCAACACCTGGAAGGAACATCCCAAGGATCGCACCCGGACCAAGGATCCAATCATCTCCTTCTCTTGTCATTCCACCATTTGTATAAAGAAAATCCGATACCTTGAATTCTGCTGAATCTCCTGGAAGTCGAATTTCTCCTTGTATCGATTCAATAGAGCTTCTATAGGTACCCCAAGTTTTATTTATTGGGTCCACAAATACAATAGGTTCTACCGTATAGTATGAAGCCCCGGGGACATCATCCCAGCTTACTGTAAAATTATCCTTCTCAAGGAGTGTTCCCGGCTTTGGAGAAATGATATTAAGGGTTTTTGTAAATTTAAAATCTGCCGTATTTTCTTCTCCATCAATCTCTATATAGCCCGGTTCAGTTCTAGAAAAAACCTTGTCAACCAGCATGCTTTCAATTGTTCCTATGCCTATATCGTACAATCCTTTTTTTATCTTGATGCTTCTAAAATATCCATTTTCATCTGTTATTGCGATATAGCCTCCTCCGCCTGTTCTAAAGCCCATGTCTGCTTCCTGAAGGTAAACCTCTACAAAGGCCATAGGCTCCCCTTCTAATACTACCCTCCCATTAAGATAGCCATCGTTTCCTATGAATTCACTACCCTGATCAAGCCAAAATCGTCTGTCCAGGTATGCGCTTGACCCAAAGTATGAGTCTCCAATAGCATTCCAGTAGTTTCTATTACCCAGCTCTTCGTAAATTTTCTTAGCATCTTCAATCCTACCTTGGAACAGTGCCATTTCTCCTCTTATTATATGGATCCCTGGTTCAGTGCTTCCGGTTTTTTCAAGCTGTTCCAGGATTGTTTCAGCCTCTGTCCACTCCCGGTTTATGCTGTGGAGAAATGCCAAGTATAAGTCTGAAATTTCATTGATTTCTTTTATGCTTCCAGTTTTTCCCCAATCTATAAGCGCCTTCAGCTTGTCAGGAGACCCTTCAGCAATTGCCATATCCATGAGCATTCGATAGGAGGAGACATAATCTTTGAGCTCCACTTTGGATGGGTCTTTTTTAAGATTTAAATGCAGAGTTTCCTCTGCTCTATTCATTTTCTCAGGGGTCAATCCATTTCCTCCCCCCCATCCCTGGGTGTAGATTACAAACCTAGAGTAGTTATTTACAAGGCTTTCAGCATAAATCAACCGTCCGCTGATTGTTTTCATTGTGTCAGCGTACCTTTCATAGAAAAGCTGTGCCCTGTCTGGGTCTCTTGATTCCAGATAATTAGCGATCCCAAGGGTTGCCTGAGGTATGCCCCAGAAGTATAGGATCCCGATCATAAGCATGCCAAGAAGTATGGTTTTGACTTTTACTCTTATCTTCACTTATCTGCCACCTCCCTGTCGTCTCTGATGATTATCTGAGACCCTCCAATATCAATAACCTGGATATTATGGTCCTTGAAAACTCCTTTTGGAAGTATTGATATCACAAGCAAAGCTGCCAATCCTGCTATTGCTGGTGCAAGGGAGATTTCTATTTCCCTGTTCAAAAACTCTCGAAATTTCATCTTCAGTGTGGGTTTTGAGCTTTTCATTATATTATTGATAGCTTCAGGGCTTAAGGCTATGCCCTTTGAGTCCTCTTCAAGGATACTTTTTATCTCTTGTCCTAGTTTATCCAATTCATTCATCGAGCATACCTCCCTTCAATAAACTTTCTCCCAGCAGCTTTCTTCCCCTTGAAAGCCTGCTTTTTATAGTTCCTTCGCTATCGCCTAGTATTTCTGATATTTCTGTTATGGAAAAGTCCTTGAAATAATACAGTACCAGTACTTCCCTATAGACCGCTGATAAATTGTACAGTTTTGTCCTTAAAGCTTCCCTGTCTATTTCACCAACTATTTTAGACTCAAGATCGTCACCAATTATTAGCTCCTCCTCAAGGGGCAATGTATCCTCAGCCTTCCTCAGCCTGTCCCTTGAAATATTGACTGCTATCCTATACAACCAGGTATACAGGCTGCTATTTCCCTTAAATTCATGGATCCCCTTAAATACCCTGATAAAGGTCTCCTGGACTACATCCTCAGCCTCTTGTTTGTCCTTGAGTATCAGGCAGCAGGTCTGCAGGAGT
>CAZHLQ010000104.1:0-2501 GCA_964533235.1 uncultured Gudongella sp.
ATATTGAATAGGTCACTACCTTTGATCTAGTATCATTGATCAAGTCTGCTATCCTTTGATCATCGACATTTAGAACTGCTGTTGCATCAGCTTTGGCATTCCTGATAAGGCTGGATTTTACCTCCCAGTATCTTTCGAAGCTGCCATGCTGATCTATATGCTCTCTGCTTAAGTTGGCAAAGGAGACGATATCAAAATCGATGTCATTTGTCCTATAAAGCTCTAATGCCGAGGACGATACCTCCATTGAAGCCCTTTGGATCCCGTTATCCCTCATCTCAGCAAATAAGCCTTGAAGATCAAAGCTTTCCGGAGTAGTAAGCTCAGCGATCTCTACTCTTCCACCGGTTTTGTTCATCACGCTTCCTATCACTCCAGATTTAAAGCCCGACAGTTCAAATATACGGTCAAGAATAAAGGTAGTGGTAGTCTTGCCATTGGTGGCAGTGACGCCTATTGTCCTGATGGATCCTGAAGGGTGATCGTTAAGGTTAGCTCCAATTCTAGACAGGGCTATCCTTGAATTTGAAACCATTATTTGAGGTATCGGCAGGTCTGAGAATTCCTCAACTACTACAGCCGCAGCACCTCTTTCTATGGCTTCCCTTATATAAACATGTCCGTCAGTCTTGTAGCCCTTTATTGCTACGTAGATATAGCCCTCCCTGACTCTTTTCGAGTGGTATGCTACGCCCTTCACCTCAAGGTCTTCAATCCCCCTGGTATCCAGAATATCTATTCCTTCAAGGAGCCTATAAAGCTTCATGTCTACCTCCTATCGAAACAGTCTTTTGACTGTTTTTCCTAATATGGTCCCTGTGTAGCTCAGTGCAGGCATAGGATCGTCCAGACTCCAAATTGCAGGAGCCTTCTTCCTGAATAGTGATCTCATTATCTCTCCGGCTGTCAATTGACCTTTTCTCATATAATCCCTGCATGCAAAAATATCCTCGAAAAGGTACTGGAATACATAACCGGTATCCTCCCTTACAGCTTTGTCGGGCAGAGGATCGCCTGTCATATCTCTATAGCAAACATAAGGGAAGTTGATTCCTGCTTTATATAGCAGATAGTTTAAGGTAGTTGTTCTTGTGTTTATCTCTATCATATAGAATTTTCCGGTCTTTTCATCCTTCTTGAACTCAATTTCACCAAAGCCTCTGTACCCGATTTTTTCAAGGAAAGGGATGCCCAGCTCTGCAAGCTCAGGTACGTAGCGCTGCTCCGTATAGACTGATGCACCAAAGTTGATTGGGAATTGTCTAAGCTTTCGACAGGTTGCCCAGTGAGAGACCTTACCTCTTTGATCAACATGAAAGTCGAAGGTATACATATGATCATCAAAGCCGGGTATTATTCTTTGTACTATTACCTTGAGCCCTTCTTCGTCTGCTCTTCCGACTGCATCCAGAAGCTCCTCCCGGTTGTTGCAGTAAAGGACCTTTCTTCTGAATTTAGCTACGAAGGCTGGAGAATCAACAGGCTTTACTATACAAGGATAACCAAGCTCAGACTCAACTCTTTCAGCAAGGTTTAGGTCGGGAGTCTCTATGGTTTCAGGTACTGGCATTCCATGTTCGATTGCCAGATGAAACAGGCTTTCCTTTTTCATGACTCTTGTCCAAAGACCCTTTTCCGACATTGGAATAAGGAAATGCTCTCTTAGGATCTCCAGGTGGTCGTCAATAAACCCTGCATATGGATCTGCACTGGGGAAAAGCAAGGGCTTTGTTTCTTCCTTCGAAGCGATCTCGATCAACTTATTTATATATCCGTCAGGATCGTCCCTAAAGCTTGGTGCCATGATATGAGCATTGAGATACTTTGACTTTGAGGCATAAAGATCCTCGTCTAGGTAATCCACAGCTATTGTTTTTACACCTTCGTAGCCAAGCGTCCTTATTATTGTAAGCCCTATGAAATAATTTGTGCCTAATACTACAGCCTTAGTTTCCATAATACACCTCCAAAAAATATCCCAACCACTTTACCTATACAGGAAGTGCCTGGGATTGTCAACTACGTTTTGATGCCAGCATTTCCTTCTGAAAAAAGAGAAACACTCCACCCATTATAAATATGTCGCCTATGCTGATTATTTTAGGCAGCGGATAAGGCTTAGGAATAAGTATTATATCAGCCAGCCAAACAAGCTTAGTGTCCTTGTCCACAGCAGTGTGCTTGATGTCCATTTCCCGATCCGGAAGCACCGTCTCTTGACCTATCCCGCTTATGCCATTTATGGATACAGGCATTCTTCCGTCATTCCAGAGTATCACAGCCATGTTTAACAACAGACCTATGAAGAACAGCTTCATATAGCTTTTATCGTAATTTATTATGACCGTAATAAGCATCATCGTATAGATGATGAGCATAACATAAACAAGCCACTCACCAGTCAGCTTCTCAATTAAAGGAAGCTGATAAAGCTTCCCAAAGGATAATGCTCCCTGAAGAAGGGCAGCAGCGATGAAAATCCAGTAACCCTTTATGCTGAA
>CAZHLQ010000105.1:0-2775 GCA_964533235.1 uncultured Gudongella sp.
TCCTCAACTGTTATCATAAGTTCACCACCTATATTTTTATGCCTATGGACTCTTTAATATACCTCATAATGAAATTCTTGTCCTTTAGGCCAGTACGGTCAGGAATCGTCACTATAAGCTGGGAGCTTCCTGTTCGTTTAAGCTCCAAAACCTCTTCCTTCATTTCCTCGAAGATCTTCTCAGTAATAATGATGATCCCGATATCCTTGTCCTCTACAGCTTCGTTGAAGCGTGCTGTGATTTCCTCTCTGGTCTGGGCAAGGACGCCCTCGATATTGGCCAGTCTCATCCCGATTATTGTATCTCTGTTATCACTGATCAGGTAAGACTTCATTTTTACAGCCTTCCCAGGATCATGATCGATACGATAAGTCCATATATAGCGATACCCTCTGCAAGACCTACGAATATAAGAGTCTTACCAAGAAGTGATGAATCCTCTGAAACTGCACCAAGAGCTGCTGAACCAACGACTGCTACTGCATAGCCTGCTCCAAGTGTTGCGATACCTGTAGCAAGAGCTGCTGAAATGAATCCAAGACCTTGTGATGATGAAAGAAGTCCGCCTGCTGCTTCTCCGGTCTCAGCGTTTATAGCTTGGGGAACCATGATAACTACTGCTGCTATTAGTAGTGGAAGGAATACAAACAGGTTAGTCCTTAATATTCCCTTAAGCTTCTTTTTTCCACCCTCCATGTTGTTGTAGATGTAGAAAACTCCTGTACCAATCGTAAGTAAAACTAAAATTGCTGTAGAAACAAGTATAAATGACATTTTTTCTCCTCCTAAAAATTAGATTATGTTAGTTTTCAAGGCTGACTGGATTGAATTCTCTTCCATCGCCCTTGTAATATCTGCTGAACAACTCATAGTATTGAAGTCTCATTCCTTGGATGAATACTATAAGTGCTTCCAGTGAAATAATGAATATATTTCCTATAACGATCATTAGAATGTTGCCTGCTGCAGAGCCTATCATGTGTCCCATGGTTTCAAATGCCAGGAAGAGTCCTACGTGAGTCAGTGCAAATGCTCCAACCCTAATAAAGGAAATCGTTCCACTAAGCATCGCCAGGAAGGTCTCGATCAGTGAGAATATGGATTCAACATAATATCCGGAGATATCCCCGCCGTGTAGCGGTCTCTTATTCTCGATCATATGAGTAAGCGGCAGTCTGAATACTATCGCCAGCAGCGCAATGACTGCAATAGCAATACCTACAGGCATAGGAAGAATATTTATTCCCAGCATTCCTCCCCCTACGAGCAACAATACGGTTACGTATAGGACGACTCCTGCTACTCCTTCCTTACCAAATAATCCTTCTTCTATATCATGTCTCTTCAGCGCGTTGATTATTCCAAATACATAAGATATCAGAAGTACTAAAACACCTACGCCTATGGCAAAGAACAGTATATCATTGACATTCTCAAAGGGCTTCATCCATAAAGCAGGAATAAGTGTTTCTATTCCGAACACAGCTCCATAAAGCAATCCAAATATCATTGATGATATCCCAAGTCTGGAAATAAGACCCCCAAATAGCTTCATCTTCTTTGAAAGGAAGTGTCCTGCTATAAGGAATACAAAGCCTTGTCCAAGATCTCCGAACATTATGCCGAATAACAGCATGTAGGATAAGCTGACGAACGGTGTAGGATCAAGCTCGTTGTAGCTTGGAGTCCCATATAGGTTTACAAGCCATTCAAACGGTCTGAAGAACCAATTGTTCTTAAGCTTTGTCGGAGGCTGAAGACTGGTTTCATCCTTGAAAATAACCAGTGTATCCTGGTATTTTGAAAGCTTTTCTCTCATGTCTTCTCTCTCAGACTGAGCGACCCAGCCCGACATATAGAAAAATCTCTTTGAAAATGCTATCTTCTCTTTAATATTATCCAGCTTGGACAGAAGCCTAACCTGAGCAATCAAATGCTCTATCCTGCTGCCATGCTTAGCCTTTATCTCAGCTAATCTATCCTCCTGACCCTTGATCTCCTTGTGGAGTCTGTCCTGATTCTTGATTATCTGCTCCCTGATCTCCTGAGGGGTGCCTGAGTATTCCTTAGGAATATTGATCTCTCTGAAGTTCAGCGATCTAAGGATCCTCTTCATTTCCTCTTCAAGACTGGCAGGGTAAAGAACGAAGTATACCTCGCCCTCTACACTGGTCCCAGTGTGCAAAAGGATAGCGAGAATGTTTTCATAGTTCTTTTTCAGCTTGTGACGATCCTCCTTGGTCAAGGTTCCCATCTTGAAGCTGAAATACTCCATATCTCTCAATGAGCTTATTGGCACTGAGAATTCCTTAAGCTCCTTAAAGCTGTTTGCATAGAAGTTTTCCAGGTAGTCCAGTTCCTTCTTCATAGCCTGAAGCATAATATTAGGCTCAGTGACCTCTTCACAGATGTCGTTGAGCTCTTCCATTATTTCTTCCCTGTTCATCTCCAGGGTGGTCTCGTGCTTCTCAGCTCCAGCTTCGATCCCAAGGATCTTCTTAAGCTCTTCACCCTTCTTGAGAAGCTCGTCATAACGCTCGTCCTTCTCAAATGTGGTTATATTGTTCAGGTCGATCAGTCTGTCGATATTTTCGTCGCTGACGTCGAAAAGGAAGTTATTCTCCTCTATCTGAGTCATTGCGTCTACAAGATCTACCTTCCCAGACTGGAGGATATCCTTCAGTACCAGGTCTGCTTCACCAACCTTGCCAATGATATTCATCATCGTCATTCTTTCTACGGACATTATTCATCACTTCCTTTTATCGTCCTTAC
>CAZHLQ010000106.1:0-1882 GCA_964533235.1 uncultured Gudongella sp.
CTGATAAGAAGCGCTCCAATTCAAGCTCTACAAGAGCTCGTAAAGTCGCATCTGTAAGGTCTTTCTTTAAATATCTTGCAAATCGAGTCAATCTCCTTGAAAAGAATCCTGCTGATCAACTGGAATTTCCCAAAACTGACGATCGGTATCCAGTATATTTAACTCTCGAACAAGCTGAAACGCTGTTAAATACTGTACTTTCGGTAGAAAATGACCTGTTCAGGGCAAGAGATTATGCGATCATAATGTTGTTTTTGAACTGCGGGCTACGTCTATCTGAGCTTTCAAGCATAAATATCGATAAAATAAACGGTGGTGACAACCTTACTGTAATAGGAAAAGGAAATAAGGAAAGAACTATTTTCCTTAACGAAGCGTGTGTTGAGGCAATATCAGACTATATTGGCTTACGTCCTCTCTCTCCCGGTGAGAAGGCATTATTCCTAAGCAAGAGGAAGCAACGCTTGAGCAATCGTGCGATCCAGCACATGATAGACAAATACCTAGAGAAGTCTGGTCTTGATCCCTCCATATACTCAACTCATAAGCTAAGGCATACTGCAGCTACACTTATGTATAAATACGGAAATGTAGATATCAGAGCTCTTCAGGAGATACTTGGCCATGAGTCAGTTTCAACGACTCAAATATACACCCACCTGGATGATGAAAGACTTAGAGATGCTATCAAATCGAATCCTTTAGCTAACAGAAAGAAAAAAAGCAACGAGGTTTAGTCGTTGCTTGCAATCATAGGTATCAAAAGCCTTTCACCTTCATATATCATGCTGGTATCAAGGTCATTGTGCTCCTTTATTTCATATATTAGTCTTCTTATGTCATAGTCTTCTGGTGCATACTTAAGAGCAATATCCCATAGGCTGTCACCTGCTGCTACTAAATGCTCCTCGTATTTGGTCTCAAGCTCAGATCCATAAGCTCCTGACATATTCATGAAAGTGAACAATATCAGTGAAGCAATGGCGATTATAAGGGTTATGAATGTGAAGAATCGTGTTTGGTTTACTATTACATACCTTTTGTCTCTCATTATTAACACCTCACGTTTAGAGTACATGTGTTCGATTAACTTAATAATACACGAACGTTTGTTCTGTGTCAATAGTTTTTCTAAAAATAATCGAACTCATGTTTGATTATTTTTAGAAGCTATGATATAATCATCAAAACAGGTGTTCTATTCAAGTAAGTGAGGTGGATTCTATGTACGAAGATCTAACCAAGAAACAGAGTGACATATTACTATACATCAAGCGCGAAGCTGCCACTAAGGGCTACCCTCCAACGGTAAGGGAGATATGTGACGCTGTTAGACTGCGCTCTCCTTCCTCTGTTCATGCACACCTTAATACCCTGGAAACTAAAGGTTATATCAAGCGGGACCCAACTAAGCCACGTGCTATTGAGATCGTTGGGATCGATTCAGACATGAACTTCAGAAAGAGACAAACCATAGATGTCCCAATAGTTGGACGAGTAACTGCAGGTATGCCTATTCTTGCTGTTGAAAACGTTGAAGATACCTTCCCTCTTCCTATTGAGGATGTTGAGGGACAAGACGTATTTATGCTTAAGGTACAGGGAGAAAGTATGATCGACGCAGGAATAATGGATGGAGATCTTGTCCTTGTCAAGGAGCAAAAGACCGCTCAAAATGGAGATATAGTTGTTGCTCTTTTGGGAGAGGAAGCTACAGTTAAGAGGTTTTATAGGGAAACTGACAGAATACGTCTCCAACCCGAGAATCAATTTATGGAGCCTATTTATTCCACTGATGTAGTTATTCTTGGTAAGGTAAAGGGTTTGTTTAGAAAGTATTGATATTTGTAGGAATAAAAAAGGTCTGATAGAGCTTGTGCTC
>CAZHLQ010000107.1:0-5859 GCA_964533235.1 uncultured Gudongella sp.
CAATCAAAAAAGCTATGAATCCAGTTGCCATGACATACATACTTCTGTAAATAGATCTTCTCATCTGAGAATATCCTCCTTCAGGCCTTATTTACCGCTCCTTTGTTTCAGAAGAGTCCTGTAAGTATCCAAACTATCAAACATTGTAAGTATTTCTTCAACCGTCATTTCCCTATTAAGTACCTTCAGTGTTTTGATTGTATCTAAAACATCATACCGTTTATGATCATCGGAAATTCTCTTCCCCTTCTCAGTATGACTGAGGTAAAAAACCTTACCGCTTTTCTCTGATTCCTTCCTTTCGATGAGACCTTTTGACAGAAGCTTTCTGACTGTTTGGCTTGTGGCACTCTTTGACCTTTCCCAACTATCAGCCAGCATTGTGACTGTAATGTTAGGGTTATCACAAATATCTGTGAGAATGTGTGCCTCCATCATAGACATGGTAACCCCATCAGAGTACTCGTGCCCGGTATTCATGTAGTCATTATAGGTCAATACAAATTTGTAAATCTTAAGCATCTTCTCATTGATTTGAGTAAATAGCTTATCTACTTCCTCCTCAGGCATAGAGAATACATCCAGTTTTGGAGACCTTACTAAGCTTTCCATTAAATCCTTATCCATTTTACACCTCTTATAAATATTTTTCATCATCCAGAAACCTTAGAATGTCAAATATATTATACCTTAAACTATTTAGAGGGTCAAACAATATATTTGCTATATTCATTTGGTCGTTTGATAAAAAAATACTTAAATCATACAAAAAAAATGTTGAAATGAATTAGGGCTTAAAGTATAATGACCTTAAATAGTTTAAGTCTTAAATAATAATACATCTTATCAAATTAACCACTGATTTTAAAGGATCAAAACTGATCCGGAGGTAATCATGGATATTATAAAGCTTTCATTGATTTTCATAATAATAATCATAGCTACAAAGAAGAATAAACCTCTTTATATTGCAATGGCACTGGGAATATTGGGCACAGCCCTACTGTATACTATACCGATTTCTGAATTGCTTCCATTGATATGGAAGGGGATATATAACAAGTCAACGATCAATCTGATTCTCGCATTTTATACTATTACGTTCTTACAGAGAATGCTGGAGAAGAGAGGACATCTTCTTCTTGCTGAGCAATCCTTGACCAGAATTTTTAACAGCAGAAGGGTTAATGCTATGATAGCGCCATTTGTGATAGGTCTGCTTCCTTCTGTTGGAGCGGTACTTATTGCAGCTCCAATTGTGGACAACGCAGGTGGGGACTATGTAACGGTGGAAGAAAAGACATTTATTACCAGTTACTTCAGGCATATATCAGAAGCCTTCCTGCCAACTTATGCTTCAATACTTTTAGCACTGAACCTTTCCGGAGTTGATATGACTTACTTTGTATTGGCTATGCTGCCCTTGATGGTGCTGCTTTTTTTTCTGGGTTATATTTTTTACGTAAAAAAAATCCCCAAAGAAACGGGTATTCCCGAGTCTACGAACAAGGCTGTAGACCTAAGAAATTTGATCAAGAGTCTATGGTCGATTATCCTTTCAATAGTGATAATCCTTGTGTTTAGGCTGCCGGTTCACTACAGTGTAGTTCTGGTAATTATACTTTCAACATTAATAAATAGATTCAGCCTTAAAGAACTGAGGCCTATGTTCTATACAGCAATAGAGAAAAAACTTATTTTCACTACGCTGGTAGTTATGATTTTTAAGGAATTTCTAACCTACACAGGCGTAATAGAAAGACTTCCCGGTTACTTCCAGGTGTTGCCTGTCCATCCGGCTATCATATTCGGACTTATATTCTTCTTTGGTACTCTAGTAGCTGGAACACAGGCGATCATTGCTCTTGCTTTGCCTTTAGCTTATGCTACGATGCCCACTGGCGGCTTGGCTCTTTTAGTATTCCTAATGAGTATGACATATATGAGCATGCAGGTTTCACCAACACATATCTGCATCGCTGTAATCGTTGATCACTACAAAACTTCGTTTACTTCTTTAGTAAGTAAAACGATGCCGGTTCTCATAAGCTTCGTAATTTTAAGCAGCATCTATAGTTATGTCTTATATATATTAGTTTAGTTAGCCGATAAAAATGTTAGCAAATGAAAAAGGGGGATTCAAATGAAGTACAATTTTGATCAAATCATCGATAGAAAAGGCACAAATGCTTCTAAATGGGAACCACAGGTTTTGAATCAGTTGTTTGGAGAAGAGGAGCTTCTTCCATTCTGGGTAGCAGATATGGACATCAAGGTAGCACAACCTATAGTAGATGCAATAGTAAAAGCGGCAGAACACGGGATATACGGTTATTCCAATAGACCTGAAGAGTACTATCAGGCAATAATCGATTGGACAGAGAAGAGGTTTGGCTGGAAGATCGAGAAAGAGTGGATCGATTACACACCAGGTATCGTCCCGGCAGTAAACTATGCAATCCAAGCTTTCTGTATGCCAGGAGACAAAGTAGTAATCCAACAGCCTGTCTACTATCCATTCTCAAATGCGATCAACAACAACGGTTGCCATGTAGTCAGCAACGACCTGGTATTTGATGGTGATAAATACAACATGGATTTCGAAGATCTTGAAAACAAACTTAAGGATCCAAAGGTCACTATGATGATTCTTTGCAGTCCTCATAATCCTGTTTCAAGAGTTTGGGATTTGGAGGACCTTAAAAAGGTTGCACAGCTTTGTCTGGAAAACAATGTATTCCTTATATCCGATGAGATACACAACGACCTTATATACTCAGGTTATAAGCATACGATCTTCGGACTTGTTGGTGAAGAATACCTCGACAACCTCATGGTTTGTACAGCGCCTAGTAAAACCTTCAATCTTGCTGGGATGCAGTCGTCAAATATCATAATACCGAACCCAGTACACAGACAGAGATTCAGAAGGATCCTTGAGAAGAATTCAATCGGTGGACAAAATCCACTTAGTATAGTATCTTTGATTGCTGCTTATACAGAAGGTGAAGAATGGTTAGAGCAATTATTGGAGTACTTTGAAGGAAACATTAAGTTCATAGACGATTATTTGAAGGAAAACCTGCCAAAAGCAAAGATGATAAAACCACAGGCAACATATCTTGCATGGATAGACTTCAGTGGATACGAGTCCGACAGTAAGAAGCTTGAAGAATTGATGGCTAAGAAAGCAAAAGTAGCAATGGATGGCGGAACCTGGTTTGGAGCGCAGGGAGCAGGATACATGAGACTCAATTTTGCTTGCCCAAGAGAGTTATTGAAGAAGGGATTAGACAGAATAGCTTCTGTTATGAATTCATAAATCTAAGAGGGGGAGATGGGATGGCACTAACTAACGAACTACTGAAGCAAAAAGTCGATGAAGTCGATGAGTACGTAAGGAAGACCAGGGGATACCTCCACGAGTATCCCGAGACCAGCGGCAAGGAATTTGAAACCAGCAAGTTTCTTCAGAAGGAACTTACTGAAATGGGCTATGAGATCGAGATGGTATCAACCACTGGATTTATTGTCACTATTGAGACAGGGAAACCTGGGAAAACTATTGCTCTTAGGGCAGATATCGATGCTCTGCCAATGCCTGAAAGTGACATGAACCTTGTGGCACCAAAGAAATGGGTTTCAAAGAATGAGGGAGCATGCCATGCTTGCGGCCATGATGCACATATGGCGATGCTGCTTGGAGCAACAAAGGTAATAAATGAAATCAAAAGTGAATTAAGCGGTACGATTCTTCTTTGCCTGGAAGAGGGTGAAGAAATCGGGACTGGCTGGCCAGGAATGATGGAAGCCCTTTCAAAGAAAAAAATCGATGCGATCTGGGGGATCCACGTAACATCCTTTATGCCAGCTGGAACAATCAATATCGATGCAGGACCTAGAATGGCAGGAGTCAGTGTTGTAGACTTCGACGTAGTAGGCAGGGGAGGACATGGATCAAGACCGGATCTATCAATAAATCCAGTATTTGGGGCAGCCAATGTGCTGGTTGGATTGGGAACAGCCTGGCCAAATAGGATAGACGCAGAAGAAACAGTTACCCTTGGACTGGCTACTATCCATGGTGGTACTCAGAATAATATTTTCCCTGACAGAGTAAAGATCACCGGGACTCTGAGATACTTCAGCACCAAGGAAGGTCAAAAAGCTTGTGATGTAATTAGACAAGTGGCTACTTATACAGCAAAAGCTCATAATTGCGAAATAGAATTTGCTCCTGAGTCTCTCACAATAAACGAACCTGTTATCAACGATAATGAGCTAGCAGCTAGTTTTCAAAAATCATTGACAGAGGTTCTCCCTGAGGGCGGCTTGACTCATGGCAACAGATGGTTCGCATCTGAATCATTCAGGAAGTACAGAGAGCATGCTCCAAGCATTCTGGCTTTTCTTGGAATCGGCAACAAGGAGTTTGGAAGTGGAGCTGAACACCATAACGTTCACTTCGATATAGATGAAGATGCACTAAAGGTGGGAGTTCTTTCAACTGTAAAAATTGTCGTAGATTACTTATCTAAATAATAAGCGATCATACCTTAGGAGGGTTAAAATGTCTGAAGCAAAAAAAGATAGAAAGAAGTTTAAACTACCTCACCTTATGTGGATCCTAATGGGCCTTATACTTATTATGAGCGCATTGACCTACATAATCCCAGCAGGCGAATTTGCAGTACTTGAAGACGGCAAAATTGATGGAACCAGCTTCAACTATGTGGGAACACAAAGTCCTGTAAGTCCTCTTAGAGCATTGTTTCTGATGCAGGATGGCCTTGTCGGATCAGCAGTAATAATAATGACGGTACTTGTTGGTGGAGCTTCAATAGGTGTAATCCTTGCAACCGGTGCTATCGATAACTTCCTAAGCTGGGCAACCTTTAAGCTTCAAGATAAAGGTCAGAACACCCTTATTATAATCATGATGGTAATGATGGTTTACCTTGGAGGATTCGGAGGAGGAGACTTCCTTATAGCTCTGGTACCAATGGGGCTTGTATTTGCAAGAAAACTCAAGCTCGACCCGATAATGGCGATAGCTGTAACTACATTCGCTACTATGGTTGGCTTTGGTACAGGTCCAAACAAGCTGTTGATACCTCAAAATCTTATGGATGTTCCTGTATATTCAGGGTTCGGCATGAGATTTATAATCATGAACGTATTCATGGTCATAGCAATAGTATATGTTATGTGGTACGTAAACAAGATAAAGAAGGATCCATCAAAATCTGCTATGGGAGACACTGAGTGGCTTACTTCTATCAACGAAAGTGGAGAAGCAGTAATCAAGGAATCAAAGATCACCTGGAGAGATGCTCTCATAATGACCATATTCTTCGGTCAGTACGTTGTTATAGTATACTATTCGATATTCCTTGCACCGAATGCACTTGCAACATATAACTTCCTTGTAGCGGCTCAGACAGTATCCGCGATTGCATCTGGATTGATAGCAAAGATGTCCTGGGACAAGATAGGTGACGAGTATGCTAAAGGACTTGCAGGCATGGCATTTGTAGGATTTATAATTGGTATGGCAAGAGTAGTATCGCTTGTAATGGCAGAAGGTAAAATACTTCACACCATAGTATACAACATGACTAAGCCTTTGATGACACTTGACAGAGGACTTTCGGCGATAGGGCTTACAGGTATAATAGCCATAATTAACCCGATAATTCCATCAGCATCAAGTAAGGCAGCTATATTAATGCCAATCATCAAACCAATCACTGAGGTGCTTGGTATGAATCCACAGATTGCAGTACAGGCATTCCAGTTTGGGGATGGATTTACTAATATCGTATCCCCAGCACTAGGATGGACAGTTGGATCTTGCGC
>CAZHLQ010000108.1:0-1541 GCA_964533235.1 uncultured Gudongella sp.
TCGGTGATAGACAATCCTGCTGGAGTTGTTCTATCTAATTTAAAATTATCTGGATAGCTCGGAGATAGGTTGAACTCCCAGTCAGGATCGAAAGCAACTTTAATGACATCAACGATTGCAGGGTTTTGTGTTGCTGCGTCTTTAATAGCAGCAATTTTATCCTCTGACTTTCCAACTTCTTCTAGAAGTTCTGAGACTAATTTACGCATTGTATTTCCTCATGGTTAAAACTCGTCTACACGAGTGAATAAAACTTTCAATCTATTTTTAATCAGATAGTCGAAAACTTTTGTTTTTGATCCCTTGACCACATAGCTGTTGTAAGCCTCTACGATTCCATCTCGAATGTCCTGTGGGATGTAGTCAAAGTCAATCAGTATTCTATTTATGCGCATGCGCTCTTGTTGTTCTTCTGTCAGCCAAGAGTGGTCCGAATTTTCCAGAAGAGGGTTTAGGAACTTTTCAGTAGATACAGCCTTTTGCCTAATTTTGTCAACCAAGCAGTTAGGTGCGGAAAGAATGTTGCAAATGCCGTCGCCTGCGTCCCCTTTGATGATCTTGGTTAGAAGACTCTCGTTGACTTCCTTAACGGATTTCACCGTAATCAGCGAACCCTTTTTGGGAGAATGTTGTTCAACCCCATCAAACTTGTGTAGTTGAACGTAGTCCCCATCTGCCGACACAATCAGAAATGGCTCTGGAGCCTCTATAAGCCCTTCTCTGACCTTTCTATTCTCTTGGACATACCGCAGCAACACCGCGATCACATCGTCGGCTTCTGCGCCTTCTACTTCGATAACCTTGTATGGGAAGTTTTCGATAAGCTCAGCCTTAACTGTTGACATACAATCAAAGATGTAGGACCAGTCGTACTTTGACTTTTCTCTAGATTCTTTTCGGGTTCCTTTGTAATAGGGGTTGACAGACTTTCTCCAATATGGTTTAGTCTTATTGTCAACGGCAAACACAATCTCGTTGCCGAACTTTGCTTTATACTTTGCCTTTATCGAAAGTAGGCTAGTGAGGATTACGTGGCGAATTAGCGGCAGAGCGTCGGCCTTGCCGTCCAAATCTTTCTCTTCTAGGTTTCCGGTGATCGTGTTTATGGCGAAGGATGAGAAGTCAATTCCAATCATTAATTTTCCTTTGTGTTGTCATTAGCATCAGTACAGTATATCAACTGACTAGCAGGATATCAAAAGTAAAAAGCCCGCTTGTGGCGGGCTTTGAATGCTTGTTAGCGATGTTAGGCGCTAGCTAGCTTTGCGAAGTACGCCGCATCATCATCGTCATCGTCGTCGATGGTAATGATTGGTTTGCGTTCTTGCTTTGGTGTTGTTGGAATGTCTTCATCGAATGTCTTCGGAATCCCGCTAGTTACCTTTGACTCTTCTACCGCAACCTGATTCGAAACTGTTGGAGCAACTGCTGTAGCCAGATCGCTAACACCGCTTGACTGTTGAGTGGCACCGAGAACGTACTCAAGGCGCTTCTTAAGGTCGTCATAGCTCTTGTAGTTCTTTGCATCAACAAGATATTGT
>CAZHLQ010000109.1:0-2114 GCA_964533235.1 uncultured Gudongella sp.
TTATATAAGTGTTAAAAAGATAACAATATAATCAATCTATTAAATCTTTCTTGAACTTCTCATAATCCTTGAGAAGAGTTACTTTTTTTCCATCCTCACGGATAAAGGTAGGGACGCTTTCAATCGCATAGGCTGAGGAAAGCTCCCTTGCTTCCTCCATAGCTTCTTCAAAGCTTCCATCCTCAATTGCCGTCATCATCTCTTGGATGTTCAAGCCTGCCTTAAGTCCGATATCATTTACAATCTCTTTTAGGGCAACATTATTTCCTTCGCTAAATATGGCTTTGAAGGCTTCGGACGAAAACTCATAGAATCTGCCTGCCTCATTGGCGTATAAGGCTGCCCTATGCAAAAGTCCGGTGTTGAATTTATGCATCTTATTTTTGTAGACAAGTCCATACTCAGATCCTAGGCGCTCTATCCTCCTATAGCTCATTTCAATCTGCTCCCTGGGGATAGAATTTTCCAAGGAAGTTCCTTCCTCTGGAACCTCTCTGTCGAGTTCATAAGGATAGAAATCAAAAATGATTTCGGGATTTTCCTCAATGATCCTCTTTGCAATCGAAAAGCCAATATAGCAGAACGGACAGGCAAAATCCGAAAAAACCATAAATCTAGTCATAACGATCCCTCCTAAAATAGTATCTATTATCATATACCCATCGGAGGTAATAGCTAACAAGAGTTACAATAGGGTTACAAATCTTTGATTTGAGCCATTTTAACACTGATCTATGCTAGAATCAATGTAATGGTTACTAGAGGTGATTATTTTGGAGCATAAGTTAAGCTTAAGAGCATGGCAATCCAGTGATTGGAAGATCATGGAGGATCACTTTAGGAGGATGGCTGAAAAGGGTTGGTTATTCGAAAGCCACCGTCTTGGAGTTACGAAATACAAGAGGATAGAACCACGGGATCTGGAATTTGCAGTTTCAATATATCCAAAATCAAGGGCATATGAGGGATTTGAAAAAAAGGACATTGAAGAGTATGTCAGTTCTCAGTCGGGAAAGGGCTGGGTCTATATTTATACGTTTCAAAATATTAATGTTTTTTGTAAGGAATCAGGGACTGAGTCTATCCCATTGGAAAGAGACCACCAAATCGACAATATCAGATCGGACTTTGTAAAGAATGCAGTTGGAATGGGACTTATTTTGTTGATAAACCTTTTCAACCTGTACAGGCTATCCCATATTTCAAGCTATGTATTTTACACAAATGGAGGTTTGATAAGCCTGTTGGTATTACCTCTGATGTATCTGTTGATTTTGGTTTCATTCCTTGAAAGCCTTTTGATCCTATATAAGACAAAAAGATCTGACTCTCTTGAGAACTACAATATGCCCAGGCTTCTATCGAATATTAGGTCGAGCTTTGGACTGCTATCCATATTCCTGCTGATATTATTCATTGGGTTCATAGCTTCTGATAAGGGAGTCCCGCTCATAAGTGTTGCTGTATCTGTAGTGCCTCTACTATTAGGGATAGGTCTTGCTCTGTTTCTGAAAAAAAGATTTACAGGCAAGGGCTTTGACCCTGTGCTTAAGTTCACACTTGTTACCATTGGTGTTTTCATTGTAGTATTTGCTACCTCAAGCAAGTTAGTAAATCTGGATAATAATCAGGATACACGTATTCTGCCGCTAGACAGGCCAGCAATCAGGTTGAATGAGGTTATCCATGGAGCACTGGTAGAAGATAACTACTTCAGGGAGGAAGGAAGCATTCTAATGCCTGTAAGATATGAATATTCTGAGTATGGTGTTGATTTCAGAGTAGCTACTGAGGTTATGAGACTTAGGAATCCAAGACTCGCAGAATACATATTTGACCTTAAGCTCCAGGAAATGACAAAATATTTTTCGAAGGATTGGACAGCCGAAGATTATATAGACTCAGTGGATAGAGCAAGCTTTATTACTGTGGCAGAAGGGGACTCGTCTGAAGGCGGAGCTATCCTGCTTCTTGATGGAGAGTGGGTATTCGTTTTCAGGCTTCCAATAGACCTGGACGCTGATGAAGTAAAGGAGCTGCTCGTCTCCAAAATGGAAGAAACATACAATATATCAAATTGATGTGTAAATATCCTTCTTGTTTCGGGTATAAGG
>CAZHLQ010000110.1:0-2903 GCA_964533235.1 uncultured Gudongella sp.
CTGGGAGTTGATAACCCCGATAATGGGGCGTTTGAGTTCTTCATTGGTCAGACCGGAGGCCTTGAACAGGGAACGGTGGGGCGCCTTGGAGGCCCCCTTCTTCATATCGTCGCTTCTCATCCTTCTATTCCTTTTCCTTTCTCTTCTATCTAATCGTTGAAGATGACAGGCCCATCGCTCTGGGTCAGATCCCGGAAATCCTGATTCAGCATTTTCGTCATAGTTCCAGGCTTTCCATCCCCGATGAGGCGTCCGTCCACCTGGATGACGGAGATCACTTCCGCGGCTGTTCCTGTGAGGAAGCATTCCTCCGCAGACCAGACATCATGCCGGGAGAAAAGGGCCTCCCGGACTTCGATCCCCCGCTTCCGGGCCAGTTCCATTACGGCATTCCGGGTCACCCCTTCCAGGACCCCTGCATAGGTGGGCGGGGTGATCAGGACCCCTTTCCGGACAATGAAGATATTATCCCCCGTTGCTTCCGCTACATAGCCCTCATTGTTCAGCATAATCGCTTCAATGGTTCCTGTGAGTTTGCTTTCGATCTTCCCCATGATATTGTTCAGGTAGTTCAGGGATTTGAACCGGGGATTTGTGGATTCGCTTGTATTGCGCCGGCTGGCTACCGTATTCACCACCAGGCCATTCTCATAGAGCTCCTGTGGATATAGCTGGATTTTCGCTGCAATGCAGATGATGCTGGCTTTGGGGCATTTAGCCGGGTCCAGACCCAAGTCCCCATAGCCCCTGGTCACCACCAGCCGGATATAGGAGTCCCGGAAGTTATTTCTGCGGCAGGTCTCCAGGACCACTTCCTTCATCTCCTCCTTGCTGAGCCAGAGGTCCAGCATGATGGAATGGGCATTGGCATAAAGGCGGTCCAGATGCTCATCCAGCTTGAAGACGTGGTTGTTATAGGCCCGGATCCCCTCAAAGACCCCATCCCCGTAAAGCAGGCCATGGTCGAAGACGGAGATCTTGGCATCCTCTTCCTTTACATAATTTCCATTAACGTAAATCACTAGACTCATCTGTTTCCCTCCTATTAAAAAAACCCGCACCCGGCTGCCAAGCCAGGGGCGAGCGAATCGCGGTACCACCCTGTTTTATCTCTTGTCGGCATCCATCAATGCCTAGCGCTGTAACGGGCACCCCCGTCCCTTCCTACTCCATGGTTTCAGAAAGGCTGCTAGAAGTGATACCCCCTTTACCCTACCTGTATGGAACTCACACCAGCCTTCCACTCGCTGTACCTTCAGGAAAAAGGGACTTGTCTTCATAATCGCATTTGTATCTATAATCAATATTACTTCCTTTTTAAAGCGCTGTCAACAGCAGGGAATGAAGAAAAGCCGGCAATCTGCCGGCTTTTCAGAAAAAACCCTATTGGTGCTACGCGTTGATCTTGCTGACGACGCCAGCCCCTACGGTACGGCCGCCCTCACGGATGGCGAAACGCAGGCCCTCTTCAATGGCGATGGGGGTGATCAGCTCTACAGACAGCTTCACGTTGTCCCCAGGCATTACCATCTCCACGCCCTCTTCCAGGTGCGCCATTCCCGTTACGTCTGTGGTCCGGAAATAGAACTGCGGTCTGTAGCCGTTGAAGAACGGTGTGTGCCGTCCGCCTTCATCCTTGTTCAGAATGTAGACTTCCCCTTCAAACTTGGTGTGGGGCTTGATGCTCCCGGGCTTGGCCAGTACCTGGCCCCGCTCGATGTCCTTGCGCTCTACACCTCGGAGCAGGGCTCCGATGTTGTCCCCGGCCTGTGCCTGGTCCAGAAGCTTCCGGAACATCTCTACCCCGGTTACAACTGTCTTCCGGGCTGCTTCAGCAAGGCCTACGATCTCTACTTCGTCGCCAACCTTCACCATGCCCCGCTCAACTCTTCCGGTGGCTACCGTTCCCCGTCCTGTAATGGTGAATACGTCCTCTACAGGCATCAGGAAGGGCTTGTCTGTCTCACGCTGGGGGGTGGGGATGTAGCTGTCTACCGCATCCATCAGCTCCCAGATCGCTTTGCTCCACTCGTTCTCTCTGGTCCCGTCCCCTTCTTCAAGGGCCTTCAGGGCAGAGCCTACGACGAAGGGGGCATTGTCCCCGTCAAATTCGTTGTCGCTCAGCAGTTCCCGGATCTCCATCTCTACCAGCTCGATGAGCTCAGGATCGTCTACCTGGTCTGCTTTGTTCAGGAATACCACGATGTAGGGAACCCCTACCTGGTGCGCCAGAAGGATGTGCTCCCTGGTCTGGGGCATGGCTCCGTCTGCGGCGCTTACCACCAGGATCGCTCCGTCCATCTGGGCGGCTCCTGTAATCATGTTCTTTACATAGTCCGCGTGCCCTGGGCAGTCTACGTGGGCGTAGTGCCGGGTCTCGGTCTCATACTCTACATGGGCTGTGTTGATGGTGATCCCACGCTCCCGCTCTTCCGGGGCGTTGTCAATCTGGTCATAAGCACGGGCTTCCGCTCCCCCTACCTTGGAAAGGGTATAGGTGATGGCCGCAGTCAGGGTCGTCTTGCCGTGGTCTACGTGACCGATGGTCCCGATATTCACATGGGGTTTCGTTCTCTCGAATTTGGATTTTGCCATAATATCCTCCTCAACAGCATATGTTTGTTCATTCTAATCTTAATCAATGCGAAGCTCTTTGTCAACATGGAAAGGCTCCGGCTGGAGCCGGAGCCTTGATGAATCTTCAGTCTCAGGCAAGAGCTAGCGCTCTTCCCTGTCGTAGGGCTTAGACAGAGCTTCCGGCTCTCCGATATCCTTGGTCTTGGAAAAGATGAAGGTAATGAAGAGGACCAGAATGGTGGCTACATAAGGCAGCATCTTCAGGACGAAGATATCGCTGAACCAGCCATAGGTCTGGGCTCTGGAGGAAAGGGCCATAGCCACCC
>CAZHLQ010000111.1:0-2123 GCA_964533235.1 uncultured Gudongella sp.
CACAGGCACTGGCACTGTAAATGAGAACATTCGCAAGAATGGCGAGAGAGTCTGGATAGCATGGACCAACAGGTCGATACTGGACGAGAGAGGGGAGCCAGAGGGGATGCTATGCGTGGGAAACGACATAACCAAGCGCAAACGTGCTGAGGATATGCTCGCAGCCTCTCTCAGGGAGAAAGAGGTCCTTCTAAAAGAGATCCACCATAGGGTGAAGAACAACCTTCAGATAATCGACAGCCTGCTGAAAGTTCAGGCCCATTACACCAGAGATGGGCACAATCTACTTTTCCAGTGATAATGTGTAGGCAGGATACATCTACCTAAAAGTTTTTTAGGCTTATGATAAATGTATCCTGTGATCCCCTACAATGACCACAATAAGCCTAAACCTGAAGAACTTTTCGCATCGTGATATACTGTCGAAGATTTTTAGCGATTATGGAAATGATTACGAGTATACATCAGATGAAGTTTTTCACAGGAGGAATCCACCGTTATGTCCAGACTGCGGGACTCAAATGGTGAATAATGGTTATAATATACATTGCAAAGAGCATCTTGGAAGCATCAAAGTAGGTCGCTATCTTTGCCCCTCATGTCGAAAATCGCTTGAAGAGGATTTTAGTTTCTGGGAGAAGATGAAGTCAGACTTTTTTGAATCATTGATAAGAATCTGCCAAATTCTGCGGCAGAATCACGTTTCTCTAGAGGAAATAGAGTTACTGCTGGCACATATCTATCCTCGCGATGGAGATACAATCCAGAATTGGATTAAAGGATCAGTTCAAGAAGTCGATATCCCTAAGCCTGAGGAATTGAAGATTGTCCACTATGATGAGCAACATCCCAAGTCAGGCAGAAACCAGAAGTATCGACTAACTCTTCTGGATGGAACTACTAAGAAACCTATCGCCGATGAGATATACGGTTCAAAGAATTCAGATACTGTGAAAGCATTTTTAAGAAAACACCTAAATCCAGCGCAGACTATATTTATCGTAACTGACTTATATAAAGGTTATCCTACTATCTTCCAGGAGGTTTTCGGAAGTAAAGTAATCCATCAGTTCTGTCTCTTCCATCTCAATCAGCTTATTACTAACGATTTTCCAAGAACCGCCACCATGGATCAGGAGTTAATGAAATATAAACTGCTAAATATTTTTTATAATCGAGACCTGGAAATACAGTTTTTATCAAGAAAGGCAGAGGAAGAGATAGATATCTTAAAGAAAGGTGAGGAGTCATATAAGGATTGGCTTAATAGAACAAGGGCTCTCTTCGCCAGATTCATACATAATCTTGAACTGAAACGCCGGAGGAACAAGGAAAATCTTAAACAAAGGTCTTACTGCAGTTCAGTAATAAAATTTAATAATTTAATGGCTGAGTTTGATTCCTTTGAATTGCCTGTACGAAGAAGGCTACTCAAGACCAAAGAATACTGGAATAACCTTACTGCACATTGTTTTGTCGAGGATGCCCCAGCTACAAACAACGCTATTGAGAATTACTACTCAACCAGTCTAAAGACCCAAAGGAAATACCAGTTGCGGGAGCCAGGGCTTGAAATCCAGATGAAGTTATCAGCCATGAAGCGAGAAGGCCTTTTCGAAAAACCGAAGATTACATTACTAGAGGCGTTTTATAAGTTCATTCCTTTCGCTGACTGGAAATAAAGGTTAGGCAATTAGTATTATAAAAATGAGATTGGCGAAAGCTTTGGATCTGTACTAAATTGGGATCTATTGTTTATTAATGGTTTTTAGATTAATAGGGAAATAATTTGTGATATTGAGGTGGTGACTACATTTTAGAGAAAGATGTTGCTATGAGATTAATGAAAAGGGAAAAATCACTAGATTTCTAGATTGTGCCTATGGGTCCCAAGATCTTCTACATTTTTACAGCAGAATCGGGACACTGCCGGCTGCGACGATGCGAATCAATATCGTCTGGCGCACTTCTCGAATTAACGTGCCCAAATCAATGGAAGGTCTGGGAAAAAAGGGCTGAAGAGGATACGGCCCACGGTCCTCTATCTTTTGCTGCCATATAGAAAGGATGCCCAGGGGTTTGGCTAGGGCCATCGACCTGTCCCTCAGAGAAGCTGACATGGC
>CAZHLQ010000112.1:0-4162 GCA_964533235.1 uncultured Gudongella sp.
TGGCTGCTCCCAGAGCTCTTCACCATCGCCTACCTCAACATATGTATAGTCATTGTCATAATAATGCTGAAGAGCATGGATAAAAAGATTCTGGTTCTTAGTAAATTCATCAGAATGACTCCCGTCACCTCTATGACAGTCGCTCATGAAAACGTACCTGGAGCTGTCATCAAAGTATTCTACTTGTGCACTTTTAAACACCTCATCCAATCTCTTCTGAGTCTTCAAAGAAACACACCTCCATATGTACATTCAAATCCAACACCAATTTAGTCTACTCACCCAGGAATCTATATCCAACTCCAACTTCAGTAGCAATAAGATGACATCCGGAACCACCCTTGCCAATCTTTCTTCTAAGATTGGCCATGAACACTCTTAAGCTCTTGTTGTCTCCTCCTGCTTCGTAACCCCATATTTTTCGTATAATGTAGTTGTGAGTCAGGACTTTTCCCTGATTCTCTATCAATAACAAAAGGAGTTTATACTCAAGTGGCGTTAAATGTACTTCAGCTTCATCAACAAGTACTCTCCTTTTCTCGTAATCCACAGTAAGATAATCAAATTTATAGATAGTTTCCTCTGAGCTGACTCCTCTTAAGGATAAAGCTCTTTCAGCTACTCTTATTCGCGCCATAAGCTCACCCATGTGAAATGGCTTTGTAACGTAATCACTTGCCCCCATATCCAATGCCTCAATTTTATCATTTTCCTGTCCCCTTGCTGAAACTACTAATATGGGAATCTCAGTGAACTGTCTTAGCTCTTTGATTATTTCAAGCCCATCCAGATCTGGAAGACCCAAATCAAGAAGTATTATGTCAGGGTGGTAGGACGAGAACATAAAAAGTCCGTCAGCAGCAGATTGTGAGAAGTATACATCGTAGTTTTCCTTTTTAAGGGACACTGCTATGAAGTTGGATATGTATTTATCATCCTCAATCACAAGTATTTTGGTTTTAGTATCCATCTTCTATCCCTCCAATGGCAATCGAAATACGAACCTGCTCCCCTTAGGGATGTTTGGCTCAACACGAATATCACCCGTATGTGCACCTATTATTGCTTTACAGATTGCCAAGCCTAATCCTATTCCGCGTTTACTATCTGTGATCCCAGTATCCAATGTTACAAACTTGTCGAAAAGCCTGTTTTGGATGCTTTTGTCTATGCCCTCTCCTGTGTCGGAAACGGATACCTCGAGATATCCATTTGATACTTTAGCCTCCAATGATATCTCAGCTTCCGGGGGAGTATGTCTTACAGCATTCTCCAAAAGATTAACTATTACCTGTACTATTAGCTTCCCATCCATAGGAACTGAGATCACTTCTTCAGGAAGCTTCACCGTAAGCACTCTATCTCTCATGAATCTTTTAATATGATTGACTGCCTCGCTTATAACGTCATCAATGACTTCCTCTTCTTTTTTTAGAAGCAATTGCGAATCGTTTATTCTTGTCATGTTCAGTATATTCTCCACAAGGTTTGTCAACCAGGTTATTTCTTCACTGATGTCTCCAGCGAGGTGTCTCCTTTCTTCATCAGAGAGGTTATAATAGTTTTCGTACAACAAATCACCTGCACCCGATAAAGCTGTCAATGGACTCCGGAGATCGTGAGAAACCGATCTAAGAAGAGTAGCCCTAAGCTGTTCTCTCTCCATGGCTACCTTGATCTTTTCTCTTTCAGTATAAAGCTGTTCTCTTTCAAGTGCAATTCCCATTTGCATTGCAATAGACTGGATGATAATCTCTGATTGACTGTCTTCAGATTTCTTGAATCCGTAGACCTTTACATTACCTAGTTTGCCTGTATTACTTATTATATCGAAGCTGCAGCACTGCAACTCATCATCTGAACGATTGTTGCCAACTGTTTCGCCTAGAAGCTCCACCGAGCAATCAAGACCGGTATATTCTTTAACGAAGGAAATTCCTCTGCTTACAATGCTTCTCGTTCCACTTATAGGTAAAAAGCCTGAAGCAATCTTATATAATATCAAAGTCGTGCGCTCATTTTTTTCCGTCAACTCGATCTGCCTCTGCAGCCTTGAAGTTATCTTGCCTGAAACTCCAGCGGTTATAAGGAAAAACACTAAAAGGATAATGTCATTGCTATTTGATATTACAAATGTAAATCTTGGCTCAGTGAAAAGAAAATTGACCAGCATAAGGCTAGCTATAGATGATATTATCCCCCATAAATAGCTGCTGGTCAAAACTGTTGAAAATAAAACGCCCAGTAAAAAGACCATGATTATACTTTCTTTACCTACTCCTAGGTAATTGATGCTTACTGAGGTGATCGAGGATATTGCAAATACCAGGAGTGCCTTAAGACTATTAAGGATATTTCTGTCCAGTTGTTTTTTCCCCATTCCAGATCCCCCTGATAAAGCTACCTAATTTCCTTCCATCAGAAGTAAAATATCCTTTTTACTTCCGGCTATCAGAATATGTTCATCACCATTGAATTTATACCCTGCATTTACGATTGGAGTCACATGGTTGTTGTTCTTGTAGCCTATAATATTTATATTGTGGTTCATCCTTACATCCAGCTCTTTGATTGTTTTCCCGACCCATTCTTCAGGGACGAACATTTCAGAGATTGCATATTCCGGTGTAAGCTCTATATAGTCCAACGCCAGATTGGAGCTGTATTTAACAGCTGCTCTTTGGGCCATATCCCTCTCCGGGTAAATGACATCATCTGCACCGATTTTTAAAAGGAATTTAGCATGGATGTCCCTGTCTGTTTTTGAAACCACATAGGGTGCCCCCAGGTCCTTTAGTAGTGAAGTGATTTCCAGTGATGATTGAAAGTTATTGCTTATGCATACAAAGCATATATCAAAATTACTTACTCCCAGCGACCTCAACACATCCTCATCCATACAATCTCCAATGTGTGCCCTGGTTACTATCCCTGTAATCTTGTCGACTGCATCTTCGTTGGTATCAACTACCATAACTTCATTTCCCAGTTCAGTAAGTTTTATTGCAAGATGTCTGCCAAACCTTCCAAGTCCAATCACTAGAATTGATTTCATATATATCACTCCTACCCAATTATTATTTTGTCCTCAGGGTTTCTTAGTTTCCTGATACATCTTTTCTCAGTTACTGCCATAAACACTGTGAGGCTGCCGAGTCTACCACTGTACATCAAGGCTATGATCACCAGCTTGGATATTCCCGACAAACTCTGAGTTACTCCTTTTGTCAGTCCTACTGTCCCTATCGCGGATGAAGCTTCAAAGAGAGCATCCTCAATTAACATATTTTGTGAGCTCACTATAATGAAGGTCCCTGCCAACATAAGAAACAAATAGAATGTAGCACTGAAGTAAGCGCGTCGCACAATTGAAGGATCGAGCCTTCTGTTAAAAATATTCACGTCCTCGAATCTTCTGAAGTAGGTTATCAAGGATAATCCTATGATGACGAAGGTAGTTATCTTAATGCCTCCAGCAGTTGAACCCGGGCTGGCACCAATTATCATCAGAAACATTGTATAAAGTGACCCCGCTTCACTCAGGGCTGCGGTATCTATTGTATTGAATCCGGCTGTTCTGGGGGTTATAGATTGAAAAAATGAAGCCAATAGTCTTTCTCCGTAATCCATCCCTTTCATTGATGCCTCCGATTCAAGCATAAAAAATACCACCGTTGATACTGTTATCAGTGCTGCTGTTGAAAGTAATACTATTTTTGTGTGCAGACTATAATTTTTGTGGTCAAGCTTGTTTCTGAATAAATCATCCCAAACGACAAATCCTATACCACCAATGACGATCAGTGCCATTACTGTAAGGTTTACAATAATATCCGATTGATAAGGTACCAGGGACGTATAAGGTTCGATCCTGCCCATCAAGTCAAAGCCAGCATTGCAAAAGGCTGAAACTGAATGGAAAATTCCAAACCAGATCGATTCCCATAAACTAAACTCACCATAAAATCTTGAACTTAACAGAACAGCTCCTAGAGCCTCGAACATTAGAGTTCCAATCAAGATGTGCTTTACAAGTCTGACTACGCCGCTTATTTGCATTGAATTAACAGCCTCCATAAGAAAAGACCTCTCTCTTAAGCCTATCCGCTTACCGAGTACCATGGAGAACAGTATAGCGATAGTCATAAATCCAAGACCACCT
>CAZHLQ010000113.1:0-32149 GCA_964533235.1 uncultured Gudongella sp.
ATTATAACATGTAAACAAGTATAAATCAAATATTAAATAAGCTTATTTGATTGTCCTGTGGCAGAGAATCAAGGCATCCATGGTTTTGAAGGGCATCTATTACTGGTCTTGTAGCCTTACCTCTCTGAATCAGATCCTGGATCGATATAAATGGAGATAGTTCTCTTTCCTCAACTAACTTTCTTGCTGCATTCTCTCCAACTCCCTCCAGTGCTTTTAAAGGGGGTATAATACCAGATTCACCCAAAAGGAATCTATCGCTGTGTGATCTATACAGATCGACCTTTTCAAAGGTAAAGCCCCTTGCAAACATCTCAAGAGCAACCTCGAGGACTGTAAGTTGATTTTTTTCTTTGGCTGAAGCTAACGTTCCCTTTTGCTCAAGCTCAGCTATTCTAGCCCTCACAGCTATGTCACCTTTAGTTATAAGATCTGCATCGAAATCAGACGCTTTTGTGGTGAAATAAGTTGCATAAAATGCTTCAGGGTAGTGAACCTTGAAGTATGCTATTCTAAAGCTCATGGTAACATAAGCAGCAGCGTGTGCCTTAGGAAACATATACTTTATCCTGTTACATGACTCAATATACCAGTCTGGCATGCCAAGATCTCTCATGGCTTTTTCATCTTCTGATGTTAGCCCTTTACCTTTTCTAACCTTTTCCATTATAAAGAATGCCTGCTTCTTATCCATTCCTGCACTTATGAGAGAAAGCATTATATCCTCTCTGGTAGATATGACCTTGGATAGTGGAGCAATACCGTTCTTTACAAGATCCTGTGCATTGTTTATCCATACATCAGTGCCATGAGAAAGTCCGCTGATCCGTACAAGCTCTGCAAATGTAGACGGCTGTGTTTCGATAAGCATCTGTCTTACAAACGTTGTTCCAAATTCAGGTATTCCCAATGTACCTACAGGACAGTTTATCTGCTCAGGGCTTGCACCAAGAGAGTCTGTTCTCGTGAATAAGCTCATAGTCTCACTGTCGTCCAGAGGAATATTTATTGGATTGACTCCTGTAATATCCTCCAGCATTCTGATTATACTTGGGACGTCATGGCCTAGTATATCGAGCTTAAGAATCCTTCCACTTATTGCATGATAATCGAAATGAGTGGTAATGACTCCAGAGTCCTTATCATCTGCAGGATACTGAACAGGAGTAAAATCATGGATGTCCTTGTAGTCAGGAACTATCATGACTCCTCCTGGATGCTGACCTGAAGTCCGTTTGATTCCAGTACATCCCTTCAATAGTCTGTTTACTTCAGCCTGATTGACAGGTATATCTCTTTCCTCAAAATATTTTTTGACAAATCCATAAGCTGTTTTGTCTGCAATAGTACCTATGGTTCCAGCTCTGAATACCTTTCCTTCTCCGAAAAGCTCCTCTGTGTACTTGTGGGCTTTAGATTGATACTCACCAGCAAAATTGAGGTCAATATCAGGCTCCTTATCACCTTCAAAACCCATAAATACTTCAAATGGAATATCCTGTCCATCTTTGATGTAATCACAGCCGCAAACAGGGCAGCTTTGATCGGGAAGGTCAAATCCGGATGCAGCAGTTCCTTCAATTTTAAACTCGGAATTTTTACAGCATGGGCATATATAATGTGGTGGCAGTGGATTTACTTCAGTGATCCCACTCATTGTAGCTGCAAAGGATGATCCTACAGAGCCCCTTGAACCAACTAGATAACCGTCTTCCAGGGATTTCCACACTAACTTTTGTGCTATTATATACATTACTGCATATCCATTCTTGATTATCGACTCAAGTTCTCGGTCCAGTCTGGCCTTTACCAGCTCCGGGAGTGGATTTCCGTAAACCTCGATAGCCTTGCTATAGGTAATAGACTTTAACTCCTCGTCAGCACCATCTATCCTTGGCGGGAAAGTACCCTCCGGAATAGGCTTACAATGCTCTACCATATCCGCGATCTTATTAGTATTTTCAACGACGACCTCATTCGCAATTTCCTTACCCAGGAAAGTAAATTCATCTAGCATCTGCTGAGTAGTCCTAAGATGAAGCGGAGCTTGATAATCTGCATCCTGGAATTTTTGACCGGACATAAGTATACGCCTATATATCTCATCCTCCGGCTCAAGGAAATGTACATCCCCTGTTGCAACAACAAGTTTGTTGCGTTTTTTGCCAATATCATAAATCTTTTTGATGATCTCCTCTAATTCCTTTTCGCTCTTTACGATTCCGTCTCTGATAAGGTGAGAATTATTACCTAAGGGCTGAATTTCAAGATAGTCATAGAAGTCAGCTATCTCGATGATATCACTATCAGCTCTTCTTGAGAGTATAGCCCGATATAGCTCTCCAGCCTCGCATGCACTACCGATCAATAGATTCTTCCGATTTTTTTCGACCAGAGATTTTGGCATCCTTGGCTTTCTATGGAAATGATTTAGATGTGACTCTGTAATTAATTTATAAAGCTCCTTTAATCCATCAGGATTCTTTGCGAGAATAATTGTATGGTACATATCCCCCTTGGAAGAGTCTGATCTATAAGCCAAATCATTCAATTGCGCGATGGTTTTAATTCCCTTCTCCTCAAGAAGTTTTAATGAATATGCCAGGATATCTGCTGTTGCTTTAGCATCATCAACTGCTCTGTGATGATTTAGAAGCTCTACCTTCAGATGTTTAGCTACGGTGTTTAGCTTGTGGTTCTTAAGACCAGGAAATAATACCCTTGAAAGCTGTAATGTATCAAGGACTGGATTCTTGATCTCTCTACCCATCTTGAGGAGACTTTCTCTTATAAATCCTACATCGAATGATGCGTTATGGGCTGATAGGATACTATCCCCTATGAAATCTAAAAATACAGGTAATACTTCTGATATCTTAGGCTGATTTGCTACCATAGTATTGTCGATACCAGTCAATTTGATAATATTGTCAGGGATCAAAATCTCAGGATCAACCAGTTGATCAAAGGTGTCTACTATCTCGCCCTTCCTTATTTTTACAGCTCCAATTTCTGTAATTCTGTCATTTCGAGCCGAAAGTCCTGTCGTCTCGATATCAAAAACTACAATATCTTCGAGAGGTATATCCTTAGTCCAACCAGTAACTATATCATTCTTATCATTGATCAGATATGCTTCAACGCCATATATGATTTTTATGTCCTTGTCCATTTCCATGGCATCAGGAAAAGCTTGCACGACTCCATGGTCAGTTATGGCAATAGCTGGATGCCCCCACTCTACAGCCCTTCTAATTAATGCTTTAACTGGCGTGACTCCATCCATCGAGCTCATATTTGTATGCATGTGGAGTTCCACTCTTTTTTTACTGGCTTTATCCTTCAGTATCTCTTTTTCTTTTAACTCCAGAGATCTTGCCATCATGACAGTTTCCTTTGAATAACTATCATATATGACATCACCTTCCAAAGCGAGCTCTACTCCCGGCTTAATACTTCTCTCAAATGCATCGACCTGGTCTTCATTAAGGAAAACCTTTACTGGCAATGAGTTTGTTCCATCAGAGACATAAAAAATGCCTACAGCCCTATTATCCTTTATCTTCTTAGTCTCAGACTGAAAAACTGTACCTTGTATGACAGCACTTCCAGTTTGGAGATTTATATCAATAATATTTATTTTATCCTTCTTGATTTTTTTACCTATAGAAAAGCTCTTTTGGGATTCTTTTCGTTTTATTTCGGGTGTTTTGGAGATGATCTCCTTGAGTATCTTTCTTTCCTCGAGCTCCTTCTCAAGTAAATACTCATCAGATACATCTAGCTCTCCATATCTGTAATGTAGAGTTTTGCCTCTTTCTCTGCTTATTAAATCAGCCAGATCCTCTTTAAGACCATTTCTCGTTACGGATTGATATGCAAGATAATGAGGAAGTTGAAGTGTGTAATCACCCTCTGAAAGCAAAGCAATATCCCCCAGCCATGATAAGCTGGAGGGTATGTGCCTTCTTATCTTATTTTTTATTAGCTCAATTAATGCCTCATCAGTACCCGCAACTCTAGCTTCTCTGTAATTCACTGTAACATCGAAGCTGTTGAACCGTTCCCTAAAGTGGGATAATATTCTTTCCTTATCCTCTGACCCCAATGTAAGGCTGTCTTCCAGCAGGATTTTCATTGCCAGTTGTTCCTGATCCAGTTCAACCTGCAAAAGCTTAACGCTTGACTTAATAGATTCATCTAAATCACTATTCGGAAACAGATCCCTTAAGCTAGTTTTATTTTCTGTCATACTTAACGCTCCTTTGGAAATCTAAATAAGGTCTATCTCCTTCATCAATTCCTCAAGAAGATCCTCTTCAGGTACTTTCCTGACGATTTTACCTTTTTTGAAAATAAGACCTTCCCCATTGCCACCAGCAATCCCTATGTCAGCCTCTCTTGCTTCGCCAGGTCCGTTAACGGCGCAACCCATTATAGCAACCTTGATTGGTTTTTTCATGCCTTCAAGACGTTTTTCAGCCTCCTCAGCTATACTTATAAGATCAATGTGGGTTCTGCTGCAGGTTGGACATGAAATTAGCTCTAACCCTTCATTTAAAAGCCCAAGTGACTTCAATATCTCTTTGCCAACCTTTACTTCCTCTACTGGATCTCCTGTAAGAGATACTCTAATGGTGTCCCCCACGCCCATAGCCAGAATGGAGCCAATCCCAACTGAGGATTTGATAGTTCCTCTCCATGGTGTTCCAGCTTCAGTTATACCGAGATGCAGTGGATAATCACATAGCTCTGACATGCGCAAGTATGATTTTATTGTCAAAGGTACAGAGCTTGCTTTTAGTGAGATTTTTATGTCATGAAAATCCATAGATTCAAGTAATCTAACCTGCTCCAATGCACTCTCTACCATGGAGTTCTCATTTACACCGTTATATTTATCCAGTGTTGCTCTGCTGATAGATCCGGAGTTAACACCAATTCTTATTGAGATGCCCTCGGCTTTACAAGCCTTCACCACTTCTTTTACTTTCTCATCGCTTCCAATATTTCCGGGATTTATCCTCAGCCCGTCAACTCCTGATCCAATAGCCATCAAGGCTAGCCTGTAATCAAATTGGATGTCTGCTATCAAGGGTAGATTGGTTTTCATTTTTA
This sequence comes from uncultured Gudongella sp., assembly GCA_964533235.1. GTDB lineage: Bacteria > Bacillota > Clostridia > Tissierellales > Tissierellaceae > Gudongella. The sequence goes on from CAZHLQ010000113.1 coordinate 5,119, forward strand.
TCCTTCTTATTGCTTCAGCATCTTCCCTGGACGAAACAGCAGCTCTTACAATATCGCACCCTGCCTGCTCCAATCGCTTGATCTGTTCGATAGTTGCAATTGCATCTGAGGTAGGAGTATTCGTCATGGATTGAACGCTGATCGGAGAGTCTCCACCAATAGCAACGCTGCCAACTTTTATAACTCTTGTCTTATGTCTATTCATATTTAACCACCTTAGAATAAATTGATTCTGATAAGGTCTTTATAAGTTACGACTAACATTAGTGATATTAGGAATACAAAGCCAACAAGATGTATAAAACCCTCTTTTTCGGGATCTATTGGCTTTCCCCTAACTAATTCTATCAATAAGAAAACGATTTTGCTCCCATCAAGAGCAGGTATAGGCAGCAAGTTGAAAAAACCGAGATTGACGCTAATAAAGCCAAGGATATATAGAAGATTTATGAATCCAAGCTTTGCTGCGTTTCCGACCTCTGTTATAACCCCTATTGGTCCTGCCAGATCATTCGTCGATACTTTTCCCTGGAAAAGCATTCCTAGAAACTGGAACATCATCCTGATAAAATACCAAGTATCCTGAAAACCTGCTTTTATTGAAGAACCAATGTTTTGCTCGTATTCTGGCGTTATTCCGATAACTACTCTTCCATCATCCTCTACTGGGACGACTTTTATACTCTGGATAGATCCCTCTCTCTCAACCTTTATATCAAGCTCTTCACCTAATCCGTAAAAGTTGATAGCATTGACTATATCCTGCCACTCTGATATATCTGTCTCGTTTATAGATATGATCCTGTCACCAGCTAGTATTCCATATGTTTCTGCGGGACTGCCTTCGATGGTCCCGGATAAAGTAGTTGTTGGAACCCCCACATTAAAGGCTACGATGGAAAGTACGATTATTGCCAATACGAAGTTCATTATAGCACCAGCTGCTATGGTAGCTATTCTTGCACCAACAGAAGCACTTCCAAAGCTTCTCGGATCTTCAGAGTTTTCCTCCTCGCCTTCCATCCGTACAAATCCACCAATTGGAAATGCTCTAAGGGTATATTGAGTGTCCCCCTTAGTCCTTTGGAATATTTTAGGTCCCATACCAATAGCGAATTCATTAACTTTTATCCCTACAAACTTTGCAACTGAAAAATGTCCCAGCTCATGTAAAAGCACAACTAATAGAAATACAAATATCGCAGCTACTGCTGTGATCATTTATTACACCTCATTCCTTATCTTAAAAAATATACCATGTAATAGTAAACCAAAGGGGCCGTAAATATAACGCTGTCGAATCGGTCCAGCATACCGCCATGGCCTGGCATTATACTCCCAAAATCCTTAATTCCTGTGAGCCTCTTTATTCTTGAAGCTGTTAGATCTCCTAGTTGAGACAACACTGATCCAACAAGCGCCAATATACTTAAGCTCCACAAAGGTTCAATTTTGAAAAAAACACCATATAAAATCGTGACTAATATACTCCCAGCGATCCCTCCAAATGCTCCTTCAACAGACTTTTTAGGACTAATATCAGGACAAAGCCTCTTTTTCCCAAACTTGCTTCCAATAATATAGGCAAAAGTATCTGTTCCAAATGCTATAAGGAAAACCACCCACATAATTGGTTGACCCTCCATCAAAAGCACGTGGTATAGAAGAAATGGTATGTAAATCACACCTATCAATGTAATCGCTGCATCTATGATGTCATGGTCTTTTGTAAGCACTGTTATCGAGAGCAAAAACAATAACAAGAAGGCGAGTATCAAGCTATTTATATCATAGTCATAGTAGAAAGAAGCTATGAGAAGTGCGGTTGCAAAATAGCCTGCAATATCAACAGGATTCCGGCCTAGCTTTCTGAGAGAATTGTAAAACTCTTTCAATGCAATTAACGAAACAATTAGAAGTCCAATTACCAGTGCTGGACCTCCCATATACAATACTGTAAGCAGCAGCACCAGTCCAACAGTTCCTGAGGCTACCCTTATGCCTAAGTCTTTCACTTAAATACCTCCAAATCTGCGGTCCCTTTTTTGGTAGTCAATTATTGCTTTGTAAAGCTCGATTTTGTCAAAGTCAGGCCATAGGATATCAGAAAACCAGAATTCTGAGTATGCTGCCTGATATATCAAAAAATTACTCAGTCTTAATTCTCCACTTGGTCTGATTATTAAATCAGGATCAGGCTGTCCTTTAGTATAAAGATATTTGCTTATGACTTCCTCATTGATTTCATCTACATCTATATTACCCTTGAATTTGTCTTCTAAAATTTCTTTTGCGGCATGAACTAATTCCTGCCTGCCCCCATAGTTTAGTGCAATATTTAGGACCATATCCTTGTTTTCCTGCGTAGCTGTAAGTGCTCTCCTAATTTCATTTTTAGGTATTTCCGGAAGTACGGACCAATCACCAAGGATATTTATCTTTACTCCGTTATTAACTAACCTTTGCAGTTCTCTTCTAATAAATAACACCAGAAGATTCATCAAGGCATCTACCTCAATTTTTGGTCGTTTCCAGTTTTCAGTAGAGAATGCATATAGTGTAAGGTATTTTACCCCAATAGCTTTAGATGCCTCCACTATTTCAATAACTCTGTTCATGCCCTCCTGGTGACCGTAGTGACGTGGTAAACCCCTCTTTTTTGCCCACCTGCCATTGCCATCCATTATTATAGCAATATGGACAGGCAATTTAGTAGAATCTATTTCAGAAGCATTAATTTTCTCGTTTGACATGGATACCTCCATCAAGGAAAACCCCTTCTTTGGAGAAGGGGTTAGTTTTATATTTCCATCAGTTCTTCTTCTTTTTTCTTTGTGATTTCATCTATCTCTACGATGAACTTATCTGTTATCTTTTGCATTTCCTCCTCGGCCAACTTTCTGTCGTCCTCGGTTATTTCCTTATTTTTCTCCATCTTCTTAATCTTCTCGATAGCATCTCGTCTCGTATTCCTGATAGCAACCTTTGCATTTTCGCTGTTTTTCTTTACTACCTTTGTAAGATCTTTCCTTCTCTCCTCTGTTAGCTGAGGAATGAGAAGTCTAATTATCTTACCATCATTTGATGGATTAAGACCAAGGTCTGATTTAAGTATTTCCTTCTCTATAGCAGGGATAAGTTTAGTGTCCCATGGTTGGATCACTATCATCCTCGGTTCAGGAGCAGATACGCTACCGACTTGCTTAAGCGGAGTGACCTGACCGTAGTAGTCTACATGTATTCTATCAAGTAAAGCAGGGTTTGCTCTGCCTGCACGGATAGCTTGAAGCTCCTCCTTGTAGACTGATATGGTTTTTTCCATTTTCGATTCGGATTCTTTGTGCACTTCCAATATCATAGTTATTCCTCCTTTACATGTGTTCCAATGTTCTCGCCTAATACTACATTAACTATGTTATCAGGCTGATCTATTCCGAATACAATAAGTGGTATTCGGTTGTCCATGCATAGTGATGTGGCTGTGGAATCCATTATTCCAAGCCCTAATTTTAGTATATCAATATATCTTAAAGTGTCAAACCTTTTTGCTTCGCAATTCAGCTTGGGATCTGAATCATAGACTCCATCAACACCTTTTTTTGCAAGCAATATCACCTCTGCCTCAATTTCAGCAGCCCGAAGCGCTGCTGTAGTATCTGTTGAAAAATATGGATTCCCAGTTCCCGCTCCAAAAATTACTACTCTTCCCTTTTCAAGGTGCCTTATAGCTCTTCTTCGGATATAGGGTTCTGCAACCTGTCTCATCTCTATGGCTGATTGTACTCTGGTGACGACTCCCATTTGGTCTAAAGCATCCTGTAATGCAAGGGCATTCATCATAGTGCCGAGCATGCCCATATAGTCTGAGGTTGCTCTATCCATTTCTTTTGACGATCTACCTCTCCAGAAATTGCCTCCTCCGACAACTATTGCAACCTCTACTCCCATGGTCTGTAGTTTTTTTACCTGATCAGCAATACTACTAATAGTATCCTGATCTATACCTGTTCCTTTTTCACCTGCCATAGCTTCTCCGCTTAGTTTAAGAACTACTCTCTTGTAAATGGGTTCCATATTTACACTCCTCAGATTTTCTATATTCACTCAGATTTGATAAAAGGAGAACACAAGTGTTCTCCTTATTGATCAAGCCTTGATTTGCTTAGCAACTTCTTCGGCAAAATTCTCTTCTTTTTTCTCAATACCTTCTCCAACCTGATATCTTACAAATCTTCTAATAACTAAATTTTCTCCGATTTTAGAAATTTTTTGCGCAAGAAGATCCTTTATCTTAACACTTGGGTCCTTGATAAATGCTTGGTCCAATAGACATACCTGCTCAAAATATTTCTCCATTCTGCCTTCAACTATTTTTTCGGCAACATGAGCTGGTTTACCTTCATTAAGCACTTTATTTGTTTGGATCTCTCTCTCATGAGCGATTTCTTCATCTGAAAGCTGTTCTCTTGAAACGACAAGTGGATTTGCAGCTGCAACCTGCATTGCCATATCCTTAACGAATTCTTTGAATTCAGCGTTCTTTGCAACAAAGTCAGTTTCAGAGTTTACCTCAATTATTACACCTATTCTGCCACCGTGGATATATGCGTCAACTATACCTTCAGATGCTATCCTTCCTGATTTCTTGGAAGCTGAAGCAAGTCCCTTTTCTCGTAGGTAGTCTATTGCTTTATCGATATCGCCGTTGGTATGCTCAAGGGCTTTTTTACAGTCCAGCATGCCAGCTCCTGTCTTTTCTCTAAGTTCCTTAACCAAGGATGCGCTAATGCTCATAATATCCCTCCTGAATTATTAAAATGGTAAGAGCGGTAGCTACGCTACGACTCTTACCTTATCCCTCTTAAGCCTCTGTTGTTTCAGTTTGTTCGCCTTGCTTAGCTTCGATTACCGCATTTGCCATAGTCTCAGTCAAGAGCTTAACAGCACGGATAGCATCATCGTTGCCAGGGATCACATAATCGATCTCATCTGGATCGCAGTTTGTATCTACTATTCCAATTACTGGGATTCCCAAAATATGGGCTTCCTTAACTGCAATCTTTTCTTTTCTTGGATCAACTACAAATAAAGCACTTGGAATTTTCTCCATAGTCTTTATTCCGCCCAGGAACTTCTCAAGTCTTTCAGCTTCGTGTCTAAGCTTGATAACTTCTTTCTTTGGAAGTACTTCAAAAGTACCATCTTCTTCCATCTTCTCAAGCTCATGTAGTCTGTCAATTCTTTTTCTGATAGTTTTGTAGTTTGTCAACATTCCACCTAACCATCTTTGGTTGATGTAATGCATTCCACATCTTCTGGCTTCGTTTTCAATAGCCTCCTGCGCTTGCTTCTTGGTTCCTACAAAAAGAACCTCTCCGCCATTTTCAACGATCTCCTTCATTACATTGTAAGCTTCATCAACCTTCTTCACTGTTTTCTGCAGGTCGATAATGTATATCCCGTTTCTTTCTGTGAAGATATACTGCGCCATTTTCGGATTCCATCTTCTAGTCTGGTGCCCGAAATGTACGCCTGCTTCCAATAAGCTTTTCATTGATACTACTGACATACCTTTCACCTCCGTGTTTTTTTCCTCCACCCGTATCATTTGCCTGAGGACTCATTTGAGCAACCCTTTAGACATCAATCAAGTGTGTGTAATCACCATCAAATATTATAGCATAAGGAAAGCTCCAATACAACTCAATTCTCAATTATTCTCAATACAAAAGCTCACAGCAGTCAGAAACCAGGTCTGTGAGCTTAGAGCCATTTTAATTTATTTTCGTTTTAGTTCATCTATAAGCTTTTCGTTAAGTATTTTGATATGGGTTCCCTTCATTCCAAGTGACCTTGACTCAATAACTCCAGCACTTTCAAACTTTCTGAGAGCATTAACGATAACTGATCTGGTTATACCCACTCTATCAGCTATCTTGCTGGCAACAAGCAACCCCTCCATCCCGTCAAGTTCATTGAAAATATGCTCCATAGCTTCCTTCTCAGAATACGAAAGAGTTCCGATAGCCATTTGAACGACAGACTTCTTTCTTGCATCCTCTTCGATCTCCCCAGTTGTAGCTCTTAGGATCTCCATTCCAACTACCGTTGCACTATATTCACAAAGGATAAGATCCTCTACGTCAAACTCCTTTCCAAATCTAGCAACTACGAGCGTGCCCAGCCTCGAGCCACCGCTGTTTATTGGAACGATCGTTGAAATCTTATCTGGATAATTGCACTCTGAAACCTGGTCAAATACACAATCAGTTACTTCCTTGATATTCTCGCTAGTTTCAGTTACCTTTAAAAGCTCATCGTTATACTTCTTGGGAAATCTACGTTCCTTGACTACCTCTGAATTTATGATATCACAGTCAAACCCAGCAGATAATGCATAACCAAGGACTCTTCCCTTCTTACTGGCAATATAGACGTTTGCCTCCAAAATATCAGACAGTATTTTGCTTAGATCGCTGAATGAAACTGGCTGTGAGCCGTAGCTCTGCAATGTCTTGTTCAAACGCCTGGTCTTTTTTAATAAACTCTCCATAACATCCCTCCGTTGTAGTTAATGTATGACATAAACAATTCTGAATATTCACCATTTGTTTATAACATACTATATCCAGAAGGAAATGTACAGCCATTTTTTTGATTTTTTTAAATATTTCTACTATAACCACATTCCTTACTCACACATTTTACAACAGCCTTATTCTTGAATCTTTTAATCACCATTGGTCCACCACACTGGGGACATTTATCCTCTACAGGTTCGTCCCAGGATACAAAGTCACAACCCGGGTATTTATTACATCCATAGAAAACTCTACCTTTTTTAGATCTCTTCTTAACTACTTCACCACCACAGCTTGGACATTTGACGTTTATCTTTTCAACTATAGGTTGAGTATTTTTACAATCAGGGTAACCTGGACATGCCAGAAATCTACCAAATCTTCCGTTTTTAATCACCATGTTTCTTCCGCATTTTTCGCAGATTACATCACTGACTTCATCCTTGATCTCAATTTTATCTATTTCTTTTTCAGCTATCGTAAGCTCTTTGCTGAATTCTGAATAAAAATCTCCAACAACCTTTTTCCATTCGACTTCTCCTGCAGCTATCTCGTCGAGGTGCCCCTCTAACCCTGCTGTAAATTCCTCATTCATTACATGAGAGAAATATTCTGTAAGCAAATCATTCACAAGCATACCTAGTTCAGTAGGATAAAAGATTTTTTTTTCAAGGCTTACATAGCCTCTTGATAGAATTGTTGCTATAGTGGGGGCATAGGTACTAGGTCTTCCAATTCCCAATTCCTCCATTGCTTTGATCAATGTGGCTTCTGAATACCTTGAAGGTGGTTGTGTAAAGTTCTGTTTTTTTTCTATCCTTATTGGCGTAAGCAAATCATTTTCTAGTAATTCTGGCAGCTTCATGTCCTTGACTTCTTCGTCAGTTGTAGAGTAAACTTTTAAAAATCCAGGGAAAATTAGTTTAGAGCCATTTGCTTTTAAAATGTATTCCCCATTCCTGATCGATGCACTTACTGAGTCGTAAATAGCCTCTTTCATCTGAGATCCAATAAATCTGTTCCAAATGAGCTTGTACATCTTGAATTGTTCCTTTGAGAGGTGCATTTCAATCTCATCAGGAGAAAGTCCAGGGTACGAGGGTCTTATACCCTCATGTGCATCCTGAGTTTCCTTCCTGGACTTGTTCGCGTAGCTTTTCCCACCATTTGAATAATCCTTGCCAAAATTTGAGGTTATATATTCTCTTGCTGCAGTCATCGCTTCATTTGAGACTCTTGTAGAATCTGTTCTCATATAGGTGATAAGACCTGTGACACCACCTGTTTTAAGATCTATGCCCTCGTAAAGCTGCTGTGCTATCATCATAGTTTTCTTAGTTGTAAAGCCTAGTTTTTTAGATGCATCCTGCTGTAATGTACTTGTTGTATAAGGAGGGTAAGGATTTCTCTTCCTTTGGCTCTTCTTAACAGAACCAACCACGAATTTATTATTGTTGAGTTCGTCAACAATTTTTTTTGCTTCCGCCTCTGTACTTATCTCAAGCTTTTTCTCCTTATTATCCTTTAATATGCCATAAAAGGATGCATCAAATTCTTGGTCCTCCTTCCTAAGCAGTGCATTTATGGTCCAATATTCCTTTGGGATGAATTCTCCAATTTCGGATTCCCGATCACAAACAAGTTTAACGGCAACTGATTGTACCCTGCCAGCACTTAATCCCTTTTTGATCTTTTTCCAAAGAATGGGACTTATTTTATAGCCTACAAGTCTATCCAACACTCTTCTAGCTTGCTGAGCATCAATAAGGTTTTTATCTAACATTCTTGGTGTTTTGATGGCTTGTTTAATTCTCTCCTTGGTAATTTCGTTGAATTCCACTCTTAAATGAGAATCTGGATCAAGACCTAAAATGTTGGCTAGATGCCAAGATATCGCCTCGCCCTCGCGATCAGGGTCGGTTGCAAGGAAAACATTTTCAGAGGCTTTTGCTTCCTTTTTTAGATCCTTTATCAGAGTACCTTTGCCTCTTATGTTAATATAGTCAGGCTCGAAGTTATTATCAATATCAACACCCAACCTGCTTTTCGGCAAATCCCTGATGTGACCGACAGAAGCTACTACCTTATAGCTTCTACCTAAGATCTTGCTTATCGTTTTAGCTTTAGCAGGAGATTCAACTATTACTAAATTTTTCGCCATTATCTGCACCCCCATTTGAGCAGACTATCGGAGAGAATAAGTCCTGCTGCTCAGTTCCTTTATTAATTCCTTCATTTCCAAAATTGTTAAAGTACCGATTACGGTTGAAATATCCAATCCAGATCTTAAAGTAATGATGTCACAATGCAAAGGTCCTTCCCTGAGCAAATTCAAGATCTTCATTTCCGTACCACTCAAAGGTATTTCCTCTAATGTTTTTTCGATTTTTCGTTTTTTAAGAATCCTTAACTCAGGTATCTCATCAATTATGTCTTCGATATTTATCAGCGGTCTGGCACCATCCCTTATCAGAAGGTTAGTTCCACTGCTGTATAGGCTGTTTATATTCCCTGGGAGAGCGAATACTTCCTTGCCTTGATTAGCAGCATAGCTGGCAGTAATCAAAGAACCTGACTTTTCCTGAGCTTCGATAACAACGATACCTAAGCTTAAGCCTGATATTATCCTGTTCCTCATAGGGAAATAGTGTGGCAGTGGTGGCGTTCCGAGAGGAAATTCACTTATTATAGCACCAGAAGATATAATTTCTTCTGATAACGTCTTGTTCCTCTGGGGATATACTACATCAACTCCACATCCGAGTACAGCGATAGTACGTCCTCCAGCTTCCAAAGCTGATTTATGTGCATGTGAATCTATTCCGGAAGCCATTCCACTCACAATCGTTACGCCCAATTCTGACAAACCTCTAGAAAACCTTTCACATGCCCACTTGCCATAGGCTGTAGCCTTTCGAGATCCAACTACAGCAATTGCTGTCTTGTCATCCTCTATCAGCCTTCCCTTGATATACAAGACCATAGGTCTGTCTTCAATAGCTCTAAGAGATTCAGGGTAATCAGCATCCAAGTCCGTTAAAATTTCAGCGCCTTTAATTCTAACCTTTTTCTCGTATTCAGTCAAACCTTTAATTGAGTTCTTATCCATTATACGCACAAGCTGAGCTTCTGAAAAAATTTTCGATGCTCGCAATTCGCTATTGTCAATTTTATGGATTTCAGCGATATCACCAAACTGGTTTATGAATGATCCAATTTTGTCACTTGGGATTTGAATACTGTTCAACCATATTAATGTAGATCTTCCATCCATATCGAGCTTACCCCCAGTATTTTTTCTCTAGTCCGCGATACCCAATTGCTTCTAATAGATGTTTTTCATTTATATTTTCTGATCCGTCCATATCGGCTATAGTTCTTGCAACCTTGAGTATTCTATTATATGATCTTCCACTGAGTCGGTACTTGTCAAACGCGGATTTCATGATTTCTTCACATGAGCTGTTCAATCTACAATATTTTTTGATATCCCTATTTCCCATGCTCGCGTTGTTGTATATTGATGTTCCTCTAAATCTTTCTGCTTGCCGATGACGGGCATTAAGAACAGTATCCTTCATCTCCTTAGAAGACCTCGATGGCAGCTCTTTGTTTAAGTCATCATACTTTACTGGCATGACTTCGATATGTAGATCAATTCTGTCTAGAAGAGGGTGGCTTATCTTTCCCAAATAACGATCAATATTCCCTTGAGAACAGCTGCAGCTGTGGATTGGGTCACCAAAATAACCACATGGACATGGGTTCATGCTCGCAACAAACATAAATCGCGAGGGGTAAGAGAGTGAAGCATTGACTCTTGATATTTGAACTGTCCCATCCTCCAAGGGTTGCCTCAGGACTTCAAGAACGTTCTTTTGAAATTCTGGAAGTTCATCAAAGAAAAGCACACCATTATGTGCCAGGGAAACCTCTCCGGGCTTGGGAACCCTTCCACCTCCAATAATAGAAATACCAGATGCAGAATGATGAGGTGCCCTAAATGGTCTTCTTCTTATAAGTCCTCCTGATGAAAGGTAGCCTGCTACACTGTATATCTTAGTTACTTCGATTGCTTCTTCTAATTCCAGGTCAGGCAGGATAGTTGGAAGTCTTCTTGCAGCCATAGTCTTACCTGAGCCTGGGGGACCGATTATCAATAGATTATGAGCTCCAGCAGCGGATACTTCCATTGCTCGCTTTAGACTATCCTGACCTTTTATATCAGCAAAATCTATTCCTTCATTGGAATCCGTAGATGAAGAATCCAATCCTTGAAAAATGTGAGGTATTAGTTCAATTTCACCATTAATATAACCGCATGCCTCCCAAAGTGATTCAACAGGTATTATATCCACATCCTCAATGATAGAACATTCATCTCTGTTTGAGTGCGGTACGATAAATCTTTTAAATCCTAATTCTCTCATTGAGATTACCATTGGTAAGGCTCCTTCGATTCTGTTCAAGGTCCCATCAAGGGACAATTCACCGATAAAAACAGTTCTTTCAAAATCAAAGTCCTTTAAAAGAGCAGCAGACCGCAGGATCCCAACGGCGATTGCCAGATCCATTTGTGAACCATCCTTTCTAAGGTTGGCTGGAGCAAGATTTATTGTTATCCTACTCAAAGGGAACTCATATCCGCTGTTCTTAACTGCAGTCCTGACTCTTTCCTTGGATTCTTTGATAGCAGTATCTGGGAGACCCACAATATTAAACATGGGAAGCCCTCTGGACAAATCTGCTTCAACCTCAACAAGATATCCGTTTAATCCTTGTAATACACACGTGTTAACCTTGGAATACATTATTATCTCTCCTTTGGCTGTAAGCTATAAGGAAAATGCATTCTCAAAATGATTGATTCTTTCCTCCTCCATCGGATAAACTTCGATTACGTCGTATCTCACCTGTATGTCTGACATCTTGTTTTTTTGTAAAAACATAAGAGATGTATTGGCAATTTTCTTTTGTTTCCTGGAGTCTACTGATTCATACGCATAACCGTAATTAATCCCCAGCCTCGTTTTAACCTCAACAAAAACCAAAACATCTCTGTCATAGGCAATTATATCGACCTCACCGATTTTATTTCGATAGTTGGTTTCGAGAATAACATATCCTTTGTCAGTCAAGTACTCGACGGCCAGTGATTCACCCATCCGGCCAGTATTTATGTGTCTATTCATCTTTTACCTTCCATTATCCTTGATATAAAGCTTTTTCTATGAAGCTGGACAGGTCCCTTTTCAATTAACGCATTGATATGCTTTGAAGTTCCATATCCCTTATTATTTGCTAAATCATACCCTGGGTAATCCATATCCCACTTTATACATAGCCTGTCCCTGAAGACCTTTGCAACAATAGATGCTGCAGAAATACCATGAACCAGGTTATCACCATCAATTATTCCAAGCTGAGGTATGTCGGTTTCAATTTTTTCAGCATCAATCAAGATCTTTGTAGGGGTTATTCTGTTTCCAAGCTTATCTTGCATGCTTTGAAGTGCAAGCTTCATAGCAAGTCTTGTTGCTTCTTTAATATTTATATTATCGATTATTTCTGGTTCTACTCTGCCGATCCCTACAGCAATTGCATCTCTTAGTATATAGTCGTAGAGTTTGTCCCTCTTAGACGGAGAAAGCTTCTTGGAATCCTTTACTCCTTCAATCGTGTATCTTACTGGCAGGATAATAGCACAAGCTACTACATCACCAAACAGGCAACCTCTCCCTACTTCATCAATACAGGCTATATACCTGTGCCCTTGATCATATAGATTCCTCTCCAAATCAAACACTTTGGATCACATCCCTTGGTTGCTCCAGGGTAATCCTTCCTAACAAGCCTTTTCTGAATTCATCCAGTATGAGTCGGCTAGTTTTCTCATAATCAATGTCGCCACCTTTAATTATGCAGCCCCTTCTCATAGCAATGGAATCCATTACCTGAATAGGTTCACCATTGTCTACAGGGACCTGAAATCTATCCTCAACAAGTCCTGGGTAGCTCTTGGTAAGCTTTTCCAGTAGTTTTAAAGCTAAGGTTTCAGTGTCAAGTATCTCGTCCTTGATAGCACCCGTGTAAGCAAGATTAAGACCAACCATAGGATCCTCGAATTTAGGCCACAAAATACCTGGGGTATCCAAGAGTTCTATACCACCTTTTGTCTTTATCCATTGGTTAGTCTTTGTTATGCCTGGTCTATTTCCGGTTTTTGCACTCTTCCTTTTTGCAAGGCTGTTTATAAGTGTTGATTTACCAACATTAGGTATTCCAAGTATCATTGCCCTGATAGGTTGATTGATTATACCTTTAGCTGCATTGTTTTTTCTTTTTTCGGCCATAATTGCTCTGGCGAGCTCTACAAGCTGCTCAATTCCCTTTCCATTTAATGAATTCAATAGTACGGAAGGGATATCTTTCTCTTCAAAATATGACTGCCACTGTCTATTTCCTTCAGCAGAAGACAGATCTGCCTTATTGAGGATTATGATCCTTGGCTTTCGACCAACTAACTCATCGATTATTGGATTTCTACTACTATAAGGGATCCTGGAATCCAGGAGCTCAAATACTATATCGATCATTACCAGACTTTTTTGTATAGATTCTCTGGTTTTTTTCATGTGACCTGGATACCAATTTATATTCATGTCCATCTTTTACACCTACTTAAATATGAAAATTGGGACTGAAACAGTCCCATTAATAAAATCTTTTCTCTTTAACCTTCGCAGATTTACCCAATCTGTCTCTTAGGTAGTATAGCTTAGCTCTTCTAACTTTACCCTTTCTGACCACGACGATTTTTTCTACTCTTGGTGAATGCATTGGGAAAGTTCTTTCTACTCCTACGCCATAGGAGATCCTTCTTACTGTAAAGGTTTTTCTGGCACTGCCTCCTTGTATCTTAATGACAGTTCCTTCAAAAACCTGAATTCTTTCTCTTGTACCCTCAACAACCTTGTAATGAACCTGTACATTGTCACCTACTGCAAACTCAGGAAGATCATTTCTCAATTGTTCAGCTTCCAGCATTTTGATTATATCCATTTTTAGTATCCTCCCTTCTATCTGAACGTTCTTGCATCAAATGCAGAGGACCGCTCTTAATAAATACCTTTTGTATTATAGCATAGTGCTCAAATTTAGACAACTATCTTTTACCCAGCTTGTCCAGCAGCTTTGATAGCTCATCAAGCTCCTTGCTGCCTTCCTTGAACTTCCCCAATAGATCAGGTCGCTTTACTATTGTAGTTTTAAATGAATTGAGCTTTCTCCATAAAGATATCCTTTGATGATCTCCACTCAACAAAACGTCTGGAACCTTCATCCCCATAAATACTCTTGGTCGTGTATACTGAGGGTACTCCAACAATCCATTGTAATGAGACTCAATTTCAAAGGACTCATCGGAAGCTAACACTCCTGGCAGCAGCCTCGCTATGGAATCAATTAATACCATCGCTGGTAGCTCTCCACCAGTGAGAACATAATCTCCGATAGAGATCTCTTCATCCACAAAGGTATCGATTATCCTGTTGTCTATACCTTCGTAATGCCCTGCAAGTAATATCAAATGGTTTTCTTCAGAGAGCTCAATTACCTTTTCCTGAGTCAATGGTTTGCCTTGAGGTGAAAGATAGACCAGCCTGCTCCCAGACTCTCTTACAGAAAGTATAGACGAATATACTGGTTCGGGCTTCATAACCATCCCTTTGCCCCCACCGTAAGGATAATCATCTACTCTATTGTGCTTATCTTCAGAGAAATCCCTAATATTAACTGCAGATACCTTCAGCTTTCCTTCTGATATTGCCCTTCCGACGATGCTGTAGCCTTCCAGCACTTTTATCATCTCGGGGAATAAGGTCAAAACGTCTATTCTCATTCGATCATTCCTTCTATTGGGTCAACCAGGATCCTTTTACCGACTATATCGACCGATAAAACAAATCTCTCAACAGCTGGTATAAGATATTCCCTGCCATTTCCTCCATCAACTACGTAAACGTCGTTGCCGGCTCCTTGTAGTACATCTTGAATTATTCCTAAACTATCTCCGGACTTTTTAAAAACTTCACACCCTACCAAATCAGAAATGAAGTACCGCCCTTCAGGAAGTCTTACTCTATCTTCATCAAGAACATAAAGGTATTCACCCTTATATTTAAGAATCTGATTGATGTCCTCAAGTCCCCTAAATCTTATGAGGATAAGACCTTTGTGGAACCTAGGCTCAAATGGGAGCACCTCTTCCTTCATATCGCCGATGAAAGCCTTGTCGAGATGAAAAAATCTGTCAGGATCATCAGTCAGTGGATATATCCTTACGTCTCCTTTAACGCCGTGAGTGCTTGTAATTTTGCCTATGGCAGTATAACCCATGTCTTCACCTGCCTGGAATGACAATTCTACTGCAGGATCTCAACGACAACTCTTTTGTTGTCCTTGATAGCAGCAGCTTTTACAACAGTTCTTATCGCTTTCGCGATCCTTCCCTGTTTTCCGATTATCTTACCCATATCCTCAGGTGCAACCTTAAGCTCAATTATTATGGATTGAGATCCTTCCACTTCATTTACGCTGACCATGTCAGGATTGTCTACCAGTGACTTTGCTATAAACTCTACCAATTCACCCATAGTATGCACCTCCAGGATTATTCTTCAGTAGTCTCTTCTGCCTTGTTGTACAATCCACTGCTCTTAAAAAGCTTCTCAACTGTCTCAGTCGGCTTCGCACCGTTCTTGAGCCACTTCTCTGCCTTTTCGCTGTCGACCTTGATTGTCTTTGGATCTGTTAGTGGGTTGTAGTAACCAATTTCCTCAATGAATCTTCCATCTCTTGGTGATCTTGAATCTGCAACTACGATTCTATAGAAAGGAGTCTTCTTTGCACCCATTCTCTTAAGTCTGATTTTAACTGCCATTAAATTCACCTCCTGTATTTTAATATCTATTTAGAAAAAGGGGAATCCTAATTTCCCTTTTTTCTTCGGGCTTTTGCTCATTTCTGAGAACTTTTTCATCATTTTTTTTGTTTCCTTGAACTGCTTCAAAAGTCTATTTACGTCTGATACAGTAGTTCCACTTCCAGAAGCGATTCTCTTTCTTCTACTGCTGTCTATTAAATCAGGATTGTCTCTTTCCTTCATTGTCATGGATTTGATAATTGCTTCGGTCTTAACGAGGTCCTTGGTATCAAGATCCAGTCCCTTGAGAGCTTTTGAGTTCATTCCTGGGATCATCCCTAACAGTTCATCCAGCGGACCCATTTTCTTCATCTGCTCAAGCTGGTCTAGAAAATCATCGAAGGTAAACTGAGCTGTACGCATTTTTTTCTCCAGCTCTATTGCTTTCTTTTCGTCAATTCCTGCTTGTGCTTTCTCGATAAGGCTCAATACATCACCCATGCCAAGAATCCTAGATGCCATCCTATCTGGATGGAATGATTCAAGTTGATCTGCTTTTTCACCCATACCAACGAATTTGATTGGTTTATCCGTTACTGCTCTGATTGAAAGAGCAGCTCCGCCTCTAGCATCTCCATCTAGTTTTGTTAAGATAACTCCAGTTATTCCAAGCTTTTCATTAAAGCTTTCAGCAACGTTGACTGCATCCTGGCCTGTCATCGCATCTAGAACTAAAAGTATCTCCTTCGGTTTTACAGCATCCCTAATATTTATTATCTCGTCCATCAGAGCTTCATCGATGTGGAGCCTGCCGGCAGTATCTACAATAATTACATCATTACCATGCTTTTTCCCGTGCTCCAGGGCAGCCTTCGCTATATCTACAGGATCATGCTTGTCTCCCATCGAAAATACAGGTACGCTTACTTTCTCACCTACTACCTCAAGCTGCTTTATTGCGGCTGGCCTATATATGTCACAGGCAGCCAGTAGAGGTCTTTTTCCCTGTTTTTTTAACAGGCTTGCTAATTTACCAGTAGTAGTTGTTTTTCCAGCACCTTGAAGACCACACATTAGAATCACGGTTGGAGGTGAAGAAGCAAATTCAAGCTTGGCCTCTTTCTCGCCCATAAGTGAAGTAAGCTCATCATTTACTATCTTTATGACCTGTTGACCTGGAGTCAGGCTTTCCATCACCTCAGAACCAATTGCTCTTTCTTTGATCCTTTTAATGAAGTCTTTGACCACTTTAAAGTTTACGTCAGCTTCTAGAAGCGCTAATCGTACTTCTCTAAGTGCAGCATCAAGGTCCTTTTCATTTATCTTGCCTTTTCCCTTAAGCTTTCCAAGGGCATTTTGCAGTTTTTCGGATAAACTCTCAAATACCAATTTACAACCTCCTGCCAAATCTCCACTGAGCCGATCACCTAGAATAATATCCTGGAGATCCTCTCTTCAATGCTTATGGCTTTATCCATAATTTTCTTGTTAGCTTCCTTCTTACCGATCTCATAGATCTCTGCTGCGATTTTTCTTATCTCTCTAATTGTGTCCTGACTTGAGTAAAACTTTGCAACAAGTCCAAGTTCATTCTCATAGGAATCAAGCTTTTCCTCAGACCGCTTCAAAGTATCAAAGACGCTTTGTCTGCTGACCCCAAGCTCCTCTCCTATCTCCGAAAGTGTAAAATCGTTCAGATAATAAAGATCCATAACCTGATATTGCTTCTCACTGAGAAGCTTACCATAGAAATCAATAAGTATACCTATTCTGACCAACTTCTCCATTTTATCACCAACCAAAATTACTGTCAAGTAATTTCCTTGACAGTAATATTCTATTTTATAACTATTAAATTGTCAAGAGTTTAAGAATCATTCAAACATGGCATCTACGAATGTATCAACCGAGAATGGCTGCAGATCTTCAATACCCTCTCCTACTCCTATCAATTTGATTGGAAGACCTAGCTCAGATTGAAGAGATATGGCTACCCCACCCTTTGCAGTTCCATCCAGCTTAGTGAGTGCAACACCGGTTATTTGAGCCACTTCCTTGAATACTTTTGCCTGATTTATTGCATTTTGACCTGTAGTTGCATCTAACACAAGAAGTATCTCCTTTGTAGCTTCAGGATACTCTCTGTCAATTATTCGGAATATCTTACCAAGTTCATTCATTAGATTTGACTTATTATGGAGTCGTCCTGCTGTATCACATATTAAGATGTCAGTCTTTCTTGCTTTTGCTGCCTGGATGCCATCAAAAACAACTGCAGCAGGATCTGAGCCTTCATTATGAGATATGATTTCTACTCCGGCTCTGTTGCTCCATTCCTGAAGTTGTTCAATAGCTGCAGCCCTGAATGTATCGCCAGCCGTTATCAATACTTTCTTACCACTATGCTTAAACCCATATGCAAGCTTACCGATCGTTGTAGTTTTACCTACTCCATTTACCCCAACTACTAATAGAACAGAGGGGTGCGGTTCCAACTGAAGGGTGTTATCATCAACAGACTCATGCATAAGCTTTTTAATTTCTTCCTTCAACAGCTCTCTTACCTGAGTAGTATCAGTAGCTCTTTCTTCCCTTACTCTGATTTTGAGTCTTTCGATTATTTTTAGAGATGGTCCTACACCTGCATCAGTAGATACTAGAATATCCTCCAAATCATCATAAAGCTCGTCATCTATTCCCTTATAACCTGTGAATATGTCCTCAAGCTTATTACCCATTTCCTTCCTGGTTTTTGACAATCCTAGCTTAAGCTTATCGAGAAATCCTTTATTATCTACTGGAGTTTCAATATTATCAACTTTTTCCTTTTTGAACCAATTAAACATTTCAACCTCCTATCCAGCCGCCTCGCTGTAATCCTTAAGCCTAAGTGAAATAAGCCTGCTCACTCCCTCTTCTTCCATTGTTACACCATATAGTATATCAGCTATCTCCATAGTAGTTTTTCTATGTGTGATCAAAACAAACTGAGTTTCATCATCAAAGGTTCTTAAGTAATTAGTATATCTGCTTATGTTTGCTTCGTCCAGAGCTGCATCAATTTCATCCAAAATGCAGAAAGGAGATGGCTTTGTTTTAAGTATTGCAAACAGTAAAGCTACAGCTGTCAAAGATTTTTCTCCACCGGAAAGCAGCATTAGACTTTGAAGCTTTTTCCCGGGAGGTTGAGCCATGATTTCTATTCCAGATGTCAATATATCTTCTCCATCCTCAAGCTCAAGTCTTGCTTTGCCGCCATTGAATAAAATCGAGAAGGTTTGTTGGAATTTTTCATTTATCTCATCAAATGATCGTTTGAACTGGACTCTCATCCTCTTTTCCATATCCCTAATGACTACTTGAATATCTTCACGCGCTGAGTTCAGATCCTCTAGCTGTGAAGTAAGAAATTGGAATCTTTCTACTGCGTTTCTGTAGTCCTCTATGGAACCAAGATTTACGTTTCCAAGCTCCTTTATCCTTGATCTTAGATCCTTTATTGTATTTTGGTCCTCACGAACATTATCGACCTGTAAGCTAACGGATAATACAGCATCTTTATCCAAATCATAATCCGTTTGCATCCTATCAATCAGGGTCTCGATTTGAATGTCATATCGCGACCTGTCCATGTCGAGCTTATCTATCTCTCTTTCGACTTTAGAGAGTCTTTGCATTAGAATTCTATTTCTCTCCTGGAGCTCATAAAATGAATTCATAAGCTTATCCTTCTCCGAAAGTAATCGACTCAATTCATCAGATTCCTTCGCTTCAATTTCCTGAAAATCACTGATCAAGCTATTTAGATCCCTTATTTCAGCTCGATTCTCAGTTACCTGATTAAAAAGCGATGCTAATTCAGTCTTCTTAGCTTCCAAGGAAGCTTTCATATCGTCCTTTGTAAGTAAATATGCCTTGATCTTAGACTCAATTGATTCCAATTTATTTTTTGAAATACTGATATCAAGTCTTAAATCATTGATTTTGCCATCAATAATTCCCAGTTGAGTTCTCAAGCTCGTAAGTTCATCTTCGTTATCCCTTAAAATAGATTTTCTATTCTCAAGATGAGCTTCCGTCTCAGAGGCTTCTATTGCCAATCTTGTAGAATTCTCTATAAGTTGCTGGAGCTCATCCTCAAGAGCTGCAGATTCAGAATACTTTTTCTCCAACTCTCGATTCAGCTTTCCATCCTCATATTCAATAGAAGATAGGTAGTGTTCATTCTCCTTGATTACGCCCGCTATCCTCTCATTTTCTGTTAGAAGCTCTGTAATCTTCGTAGTTAAACTAGTAATATCAGCCTTGAATGATTCCAGACTGCTCTTCATAAATACAAGTTTATCGCTCAATGTACTAATTTCTGAATGAAGAGATTCGATTGCCTGTTTTCTGCTAAGTATTGATGTATTCTTGGATCCAGTGCTCCCGCCTGTAAGGCTACCTCCAGGATTGACAATATCTCCTTCCAAGGTGACTACCCGATTTTTATAGCCTGATATCTTTGAATAATCTAATGCATTATCTAAAGTATCAAATATCAGAGTTCTGCCCAGCAATTGAGAGAATATCCCCTTAAGGCGTTTATCGCAGGAAATCAGACTGCTTGCGATCCCTAGAAATCCTTTAGCTGATGAATGCTCTTTATGAATATGGATATCCTGACCTTTTATTGTACTAACAGGTAGAAACGTAGCTCTTCCTTTCTTTGACTCCTTAAGATACCCTATTAGTCTCCTTGCAGTGTCTTCGTCCTCTACTACAATATTTTGAACATTACTTCCCAAAGATATCTCTATTGCCTTTAATAACTTTTCTTCTACGGTAAAAAGGTCTGCAACAAGACCTATGTAACCAATTCCAAAATCTTGATCCTCTTTTACCCTCTTGGCAATCGACTTCACGCTGCCATAGTAGCCCTCGAAATCCCTTTCCATATTCTCATAAAGGCGTAAGGTTGCGGATAAATTACCATGTATCTTTTCATTTTCGTAAAATTCTCTCTCAGATAATTCTACTTTCTGAGTTAATGTCAGCAGTTCATTCTCAAGTTCAGATATCCATTCTTTCCTTGAATTCAGCTCTTGGTTTTTGTCTGTTAAAATAACACTGATTTTTGATCTTTCATTGGATTTCTCTAAAATTTCTTCCCGGATCGAACTGATTTCCACTAAGAGTTTATCTCTTCTTTTCCTTATGCTCTCAATAAATGATCCAACAGTAGTTGCCTCGCTCTTAATAGAAAAAGCTTTTGTTTGATGGTCCAGGATTTCATTCCTTAAATTGGTGGATAAGGATTCCAGTAAATTTATCTCATTTAGAATTTTAGTTTTCTCAATATCGTATTCTTTCTTAATTTCTTCTAAAAGAAGCCCTTGTTTTTCGGTCTCCTGATGCTCTATTTGAGATTGTTCGATAAATCCTCCACCCTCTGAAAAAGATACCTCTCCATCCTTGATTTCCCTGTTATATCTATCTATTTCTTTTAATAGATATGCTTCTCTTTCCTGCAGTAATTTTATTTTATTCTTGATCCCTTCGTTTTTCTGAAAGTTCTCAAGCTTGAGGGATCTCTTGTTTTCAATTTCCTTCTCTGCATTCTCGAGACTGGATTTTACTCCCCCAAAGGAGTCCTCTATAGCTTTTGAATCAAGATCAAGTATATTTTTCTCTTCATATAATTCGTTTTCTTTAGTATCCAGCTTTTCCAGAGATGAACTCATTCTTCTTAACTCTCTTGAAGCCATGGCAACATCAAGATCCCGTAATTGGCTGAATAACCTTTGAAACTCTCCAGCTCTTTCAGCTTCTTCCTTAAGCTGGTCTTTCTGCTTTCTTATTTCATGAAGCAGGTCACCTATTCTGGTTAGATTGGCTTCTGTTTTCTCAAGTTTCCTTATAGCTTCTTGTTTCCTTGTCTTATATTTAATGATTCCTGCAGCTTCTTCAAAAATATTCCTTCTATCCTCAGGCTTATTTGATAATATTTCATCTATCTTACCCTGACCTATTATGGAATACCCTTCTTTACCTACACCAGTATCCATAAAAAGCTCTCTTACATCTTTTAATCGGCAGGAATTTTTATTTATATAGTATTCACTCTCTCCTGATCTGAACATTCTCCTTGTCACGGCTACTTCTGAATATTCAATAGGGATTTTTCCAGAGCTGTTCTCAAAAGTAATAGTAACCTCTGAGAATCCTAAAGCCCTTCTTTTTTCAGTACCAGAGAAAATTATATCCTCCATCCTGATACCTCTTAGGCTTTTAACGCTTTGTTCGCCCAGTACCCATCGAATTGCATCGGCAATATTGCTCTTCCCGCTTCCATTGGGACCGACAATAGCGGTCACTTTGCTGTTGAATTCAACTTCTGTCTTTTCAGCAAAGGATTTAAACCCTTGTATTTCAACTTTTTTCAAATACAAATCAAACACCCCATTCCTCTCTTGAGGATCTAAACCAATAAATAAGGTCCCCATAGGGAAACCTTAAGCTATATTTGTTGCTTCATCCAACTTTAAGCTTTGAAGATCAATATACCTTATAAATCCATCTGTTTCTAAAATCAAATGATCCTTAGGTAATTCTTTTTCGATTATCTTTAACCCGGAGGCTTCCAGGATAAGTGATAATTTAACCCGATTGCTTCCCCTTTGACCTGAAACTACTGAACTATAGCCTTTTGGACAAAATAGTGTCCAGTTTTTTCCTCTAGGTATTTCTTCGTTATGAATATACCTTTCAATGAGTCTGATCAAAAGCCTAGATTCTACTAATTGTCTTATAGAGGAATGGAACGGGCCACCCACTACATCCTTTCCCTCTTGGATATTTTCAGTTGGCTGCAATCCTATTCTTATTACTTTGATATTCCTGGATTCAGCTAAAATAAGAATGTCACAGGCTGTTTCAACTGCCTCGTCCAATGTTTGGGGGCTGTATAACCCGCTTAGAAACATCTTTTCCAAGACTGTACCTTTGATGACAAGAGTAGGATATATCCTTATAAAGTCTGGTTCCATGGAAAGGACTCCCTTTGCACTATATATACTCTTTGAATGAGTGTCTCCAGGAAGACCTGTCATAAGTTGAAGCCCAAGCTTAAAGCCCTTATCCTTTATCATCTGAGATGATTCCCAGACATCTTCAGCTGTATGTCCTCTCTCGCTCTGGCGAAGAACATCTGAGTCAAGTGATTGTACGCCCAGCTCAATAGTATCTACGAGATTTTCTTTTAGCATATCAAGTATTATAACATCTATTGAGTCAGGTCTAGTCGACAGCCTGATACCATCGATCAACCCTCGTTCCTTGAATTCTCTGGGTATTTTCAGGAGCTTTCGTTGTAAATCAATGTCTATAGCCGTAAAACTACCACCATAGAATGCTACCTCGATATATGAATCATCTTTAAATGTTGCCAAATGGTCAACTATGATTTTTTCTACCTGACTGACTGTAACGTCAGTTTCAAGACCGGTGATCTTTGTTTGATTACAAAAAACACAGTCATGCGGACATCCATAATGTGGAACAAAAATAGGTATAATGTAATGCCTAGTCATAGTCCTCTCCCATCAGAATTAAAGCCTCTCTAGCAGCTAGTTGTTCAGCCTCCTTCTTGTTCCTTCCAAATCCGGAGCCTATCACGTCAGACCCAAGGAATACATCTACGTAGAAAATTTTGTTGTGGTCGGGGCCTTCTT
Organism: uncultured Gudongella sp.; assembly: GCA_964533235.1. Classification (GTDB taxonomy): domain Bacteria; phylum Bacillota; class Clostridia; order Tissierellales; family Tissierellaceae; genus Gudongella. Next base: position 28,335 of record CAZHLQ010000113.1, read on the forward strand.
CTCTAGTTACATTGTAGCTTATTCTTTCCTTAGTAATTTTTTGGAGTTTCTCCTGAAGTTGAGTTTTGTAATCGATAAAAAGGTTTCCCTTAGCAACTGCTCTAACTATATCGGTTTCAAATCTAGATACTAAAAATTGCTTGACAGTATCATAGTCACTATCTAGGAATACAGCTCCCGTAATAGCTTCACTGGCATCAGCAAGGATTGAATCCCTCTTACGCCCGCCTGTGGATTCCTCTCCCTTTCCCAAGAGAAGGTAGTCCCCAAGCTTTATCTTTCTCGCAACTAAAGCCAAGGAAGATTCGCACACAACCTTGGCTCGGATTTTAGTCAACTCTCCCTCAGGGTAGAAGGGATATTTGTTGTAAAGATATTCACTCACAACTAAATTTATGATCGTGTCACCCAAAAACTCTAATCTTTGGTTGCTTTTACTTGGATGGAGGTTATTTTCATTGGCATAAGAGCTATGAGTCAATGCAGTCTCCAATAGCTCAAGATCCTTGAAGCTGTATTCAAGATTTTTTTGTAATTCATTAAGCCTTAAAGTAACCGATCCTTCCATGTCGAACCACCCCATTGATTATAATAAATGCCTTTTTATATACTCCTTTGCGTCGCCAACGGTCTTAATATTTTCGACCTCTTCATCATCCACCTCTAATCCAAACTCGTCTTCCAGAGCCATAACAAGCTCTACAAGATCTAGCGAATCTGCATTTAAATCATCCTTAAAGGATGTATCAATTGTTATTTCACTTGCATTGACGTTGAACTGCTCAGCAACAAGCTTAATGATTTTTTCAGTCAGCATTTTTTTCCTCCGATTTAGTTATTTTGTTTTCTATTAGGGTTATTACATCATTCTCAATAAACATTTTTAATTGACCGATTCCATTCATGAAAGCATACCAATCAGAGCTGCCATGAGCTTTAACGACAGGCTTTTTAGTACCTAGCAAAGGAGCACCTCCATATTCTCTGTAATCTAGTCGTTTTTTCATTTCTTTTAGCTGTTTTTTCAGTAGAACTGCTCCAAGCTTTGATTTCAAATCTGCAGTTAAGGATTGCTTCAGTAATTTAAATATTGAGGAGGCCATTCCTTCAGTTAGTTTGAGGGCAATATTACCAACAAAACCATCACAAACCATTACGTCTGCAGCTCCGTAAGGCATATCTCTCCCTTCAATGTTACCTATGAAATTTAGTTCGGAGTTATCAAGCAACTGGTATGCTTCCTTTGTAAGCTGATTACCTTTAGTGCTTTCCGTACCGACATTTACTAATCCAACCCTTGGATTTGGGATGCTAAGCACTTGCTCCATATAAGCTGAGCCCATAATTGCAAATTGCTTCAGATACTCAGGCTTTGAATCTACATTAGCTCCAGCATCCACTAGTATGGATACTCCATTCATTGTTGGATAAAGAGTAGTTAGTGCAGCTCTCTCTATTCCTTCAATCCTCTTTACAATGAATAACCCTCCAGCCAGCAGCGCACCAGTATTACCAGCAGAAATAAAACCGTCGCCCTCTCCATCTGACAATGCTTTAAGTCCAACAACCATCGAACTGTTTTTCTTCTTTCTGATCGCTATAGCTGGATCATCATCATTTGTTATCACATCAGGAGCATTCAGGATCTCAATACTACCTGCTGGATAGTCATATTTCCCAAGTTCATCAAGGAGTGCCTCAGTCGGACCTGTAATTGTAATATTGATCCGAAACTTCGATACAGCCTCAACAGAAGCACGAACAGTTGATTCAGGGGCATGGTCGCCTCCCATTCCATCTACAATAATCCTCATAATATCCTCCACTGTATTATAGTAGAAATCATAGCTATATTTTAGCACATAAAAAAAAGATAGTGAAGCTAATCACTATCTTTTACCTCTTACTCGACTACAATAACTTCCCTGCTCTTGTAATAGCCACAGCTTCTGCAAACTCTATGGGGTTGTTTGGGCTCATGACATTGTGGACATTCAACAACTGTAGTTTTATTTAGTCTATAGGAAGAGGCTCTTCTCTTGTCTCTTCTCTGCTTAGAAGTTTTCCTTTTTGGTACCGCCATCTAAAACACCTCCTTAATCATTTAGCGAAAGTTCCCTTAGCTTTTCAAATCTCAAATCACCGGTATTGCCCCCACAGCCACAGTCACCATCATTAAGATCTTTTCCGCACTTTGGGCACAAACCTTTACAGCCTTCGCTGCAAATAAATTTCATTGGCAGGGAACTAACTATTTGATTCCAAATGTACTCTTCGAGGTCCAGTTGTTCATCCACAAGGCTTACAGCCTCATCAGAATCATCACCCTCATCAGTGTTCCCTTTTTTTACAGTCAGACTACCTGATGCCTTGAACTCAATATTTCTGCTTACAGGCTTCAGACAACGGTCACATTCAGCTTCGTATCCGTAGCTACCCTCAATACTGAACAAATTCACGTCATCTACCTTATATATATCCAGCTTGATTGAAACAGGATATTTGATAGGATAATCATATTTGTTCGGTAAGTCATCCTCATACATATCATATGATCTTGATAGCATGGACTCATCATTATGAAGAAACTTTGATAAATCTACAAGCATCTATGTCACCTCTTAGACTAACACTACTATTATATATACGGTAAATGGCTTTGTCAACAATTATCTGTGGCTTACTAGCTCAAGAGTGTCTCTTGCTATCATAAGCTCCTCATTAGTTGGAACAACCATTATTGTTGCACCAGCAAGGTTTTTGCTGACTATTGCTTCTTGTCCTCTTGTATTATTAAGCTCTTTGTCTATCCTTATATTCATACATTCAAGACCGTCACAAACCATCTCTCTTATAAGGCCTGAGTTCTCACCTATTCCAGCTGTAAATACTAATACATCGATCCTACACATTTGTGCTGCATAAGCAGCGATATATTTTGTTACTCTGTTTGTAAATACCTTTAGGGCTAGCTCAGCTCTCATGTTTCCTTCCTCTGCAGCTATCTCAAGATCTCTGAAGTCGCTGCTGATGCCAGATATGCCAAGAACACCTGACTTCTTGTTAAGCATATCGTTTACTTCCTCAAAGGATAGTCCTTCCTTATCCATGATGAATGGGATGATCGCAGGGTCAATGTCGCCTGATCTGGTTCCCATTGCCAAGCCCTCAAGTGGTGTGAAGCCCATGGAAGTATCGATAGATTTACCCCCCTGAACAGCAGTGACGCTTGAGCCGTTACCTAGGTGGCAAGTTACTATATTTAGATCCTTCAGGTCTCTACCAAGAATCTCTGCTGCTCTCATTGAAACATACTTATGAGATGTACCGTGGAAGCCATATCTTCTGATTTTGTATTTCTCATAATATTCATAAGGGATTGCATAGATATAGTTCTCTGCAGGGATAGTTTGATGGAAAGCAGTGTCGAAAACTCCTACCATTGGAACACTTGGCATTAGCTCTCTGCAAGCCTCGATGCCCATTATGTTTGGAGGGTTGTGAAGTGGTGCCAGCTCAATATTTCTGTTTAGAGCATCCATTACAGCCTCATCGATTATGACTGATGAAGCAAAATCCTCCCCGCCGTGAACTACTCTGTGACCTACAGCACTTATTTCATCCATTGATGCAACTGCACCATGATTCTTATCTACAATTGCTGCAAGTACCAACTCGAGAGCTCTTTTATGGTCCTTCATAGGCTCTTCGATAGTTACCCTTTCCTTACCTGTAGTATCATGCTTGATCCTTGAGCCTTCAATTCCTATCCTCTCAACAAGACCCTTAGCAAGTACTACTTCTCCATTCATATC
>CAZHLQ010000114.1:0-1609 GCA_964533235.1 uncultured Gudongella sp.
TTCAAGAAGCTCCAGTAAATATCTTCTATTGTATAGGTCTGTCCATGGATCGTGCTCTCCGAAGTATCTTAACTTTTCCTCATAGCCTTTTCTATCAGTTATATCAAGTATTATCCCTTCAAGAGCTTCAACTGAGTTGTCCTCGTTGTACAAGCCCTCACCGATTTCAAGCACCCATTTACGTTCTCCCTGGGCTGTGGTGATCTCATATTCAAGTCTGTAAGGCAATCCGTTTGGAATGGTTTTCTGCCACTCCTCCCAAAGTCTCTCCCTATGTTCCGGACTAATAATGTCATTGAAAGCAAGCTCTTTGTTTTCAACAAACTGTTCGGGATTATAGCCGGTAAGCTCATAGCAGCCCTTTGAAACAAAGAGCATGGTGCCATCCTTATCAAATCTACATCTATATGCAAGACCCGGAAGATTGTCGATCAGGACCCTTTTACTCTGCTCACTATATTTTAATGATTCTTCGACTGCTTTTCTTGCTGTTATGTCTTCAATCAGGCATAGATGAGTCATTTCAATATCTGGCTGTTTAACAATAGATGATATATGCATATTAACCCACACAGGGGAACCATCAGGTTTAATGTATCTTTTTTCAAGAGTATAGCTTCCAATTTCTCCTGAGTTATATTTTTCAGCCAAAACAATATCCGTTGTAAGGTCTTCGGGGTGCGTTATATCAGCCCACTTGATTCCCTTAAGCTCAATTTCTTTCCTCCCAACCAATTCTTCAAACTTAGGGTTAACTGAGGGATAACCAAATTCTGAGCTCTCAATAAAGGCATCTCCATTCATCAGACCTATCCCTATAGGAGCCTGTTCAAATATCCCACGATATAGAGCTTCGTCATAGGCTAACTTCCTGCTGAGATTCTTCAATCGGGCTTGTCTAATCCTGGCTCGTATAAAAGCGATAAAAAGAAGCAGTACCGCCAGAGTGATTATAAAATCCGGGATCATTTGTCTCCAAAGTCTGGCGTTCCATTCAGCTGCATCATAATCTATCCCAAAAACTGCAATTACCTCATATGTATCAGGATGCTTGATTGGAACAAGAACACTTCTCCATTTGCCCCACCTGTCTACTGTGGTATCTGTAAGAACTGCCTCTCCAGTTTCAAATGGTATAAAATATGCTGATTCAGCTTCCTCATACACTTCTCCAGGCGGAGCATATTCAGGTGTACCAGGAAGCTCAGAGTCCATCAACATGATTAAATGATCGCCCTTTTTTTGTAGTAAATAAGAGAAATATATGGGATTTGTTGTCTCCTTAAGCCTGATCAAATTTTCTTTAGCCATTTGATAATCAGGGTTTCCAAGGTCCTCCTCTGAACCCTTAAGATTTTTTAAGTGCTCCGGATGAAACATTGTCTCCAGTGACTTTCCAAGCATTATTGCCTCTGTTGATACTATTTTCTCATACCTGTCGAAGGAATAACTTAGGAATAAGAAGCTTAAGACAGCATAAAGAAACAGAAGCAAAGCCCATAGTCTCCATGGGTGTTTGCTTCCTTGTATATTATGTTTGTTACCAATATTCTTCATGTCAGTATCCATAGTAGCTCCTTAAAGATTCCTTCTTTAGTTAACTTAATCA
>CAZHLQ010000115.1:0-3431 GCA_964533235.1 uncultured Gudongella sp.
CTTTATATCCGGGAATAAAAAAAGCGGACGGACAGCAATTAAAATTCATCTATTATTTACAGCCAAAGTGTCGGTTCGCTATTTTGAAATAGCAGAGAAACGAATAGGCGGTGCAAAGAACATAGAACACGACAAACAACAAGTAATTAATTTCTAAATAAATACTATGTATAGAAGAGAGTATTTAACGGTTCAACGGAATATGGATTTATATAATGCTTACAAGCAGGTGGTTTCAGAAATGAATATAATTGTTCTTGATGAAGCTCTTGAACTGACTGTCAACTCTCCGGCTAAACGTTTTTATATTTCAGCAGACAGGGCTTACGGTGTGCTTATACGATGGGATTTGCATGGTGTTACACGGCTTATAAGCGACGAACGGCAGGAAATGTACGAAGAACTATACGAACGTATAAAGGAATTGAAGCCACTCTATCCGAATACTCCCCTTATGCACCTGGTTGAAATGGTTATTGAACAGCCGGCACCAAAGTTTTACCTCAAAATAAAATCAGCAAAAACAATACTATGCAATTACAAATTAAATCGCTCGCAGCCGTCATTCCGGTAATAGCGTATTTTCTGCCAATCGGCAGCAATGCGTTTACTTATCCGCTTGTGCATGGGAATATCTTTCATCTGGCGGTTAATACAATTACATTATTTATGTTCATCCGTGCTACTGCTGATACAAAGACTTTTGTAAACTTTATTGTTGGCGGTTACCTGGCTTCTGTATTAGCTTATATTCTTTGTGGTAATCCGCTGATAGTGGGTGCAAGTGGTTTTGTATTTGGTATTATTGGAATTTATGCGGTGTTCGCTTACAGAAATATGTATTTTCGATTATTTACATCGTCCTTTTTGTGGATTGTTCTTGCTTATATTACAGTTGGATTTATCATTCCGGGTCTTGCAGGGCTGTTGCACCTTTACGCTTTTACTGTCGGGGTTGTATATGGAGTTATTGCTTTACGTTTACATCGTTTTATTCGCAGACTTCAATATGAGATGTAGTTGCCCAACCGGAAAGGAAGTATTTAAGTGCAGGAGTATGGCCGTTGAGTTTAATAAGGGATTTGGCAAAACACACGGCATATATTTTACTATCTACAAATGCAACGATTGCGGGTTTTGGCACTTAACAACGAAAGGCACAGGAAAGAAAAAAGCAAAAAGAATAAGATAATGGTTAACTTAACTACCATACAGGATATACTTTCTTACAGCGACCGGCTGAAAGCTGAACGGGATGCACTGTTTGACCCGTTTACAGGAGAAGGTTCTGTCGGAGAGCGTTTTGAATTACTATTACCTGATTTTTATCTTTCCCGCCAATGGCTTCCTGTTGAAATGGCGAATGAAACAATCGTTATCAAACTGATCGAGCTTGGTTCTGTCAGGAAATTTATTCAATGGTTAGGGGAAGCATATACAGAAGAATCGCACGATACATTTGTTCAGTCGTGGATAAAACTACGCTCTAAATACGACTTTCCTTTTTGGGCAGCCACACTTGCAAAGATTAAGAACAAAAAAGGGGGAAAGAATATCGCATTTATTCTCAACTTCGCTCAACGGTTTTTGTTGGCTGAACTTGAAGATATGCGTAAAAAGGACATACCTATCCGTATCATTCTGCTTAAAGCCCGTCAATGGGGCGGTTCTACTCTTATTCAGCTTTACATTGCCTGGTTGCAGTTACTTCATCGGGAAGGCTGGTATTCGTCTATCGTTGCACAGGATAAGTCCACTTCGTACAAGATTATGGAGATGTTCTCAAAATTACTTACTGAATATCCGCCGTGGATGATTGGACTTAAAACGGATGCACCGCTTGATTTTGGGGCTTACGGACGTTCTGCCAACGACTTTATTGTTAAACAAAGTACCAATGTGGTGCGCGATAGTGTAATATCTATCGGTTCGGTGCTTGCTCCTCAATCTATTCGCGGGGGTGATATTGCGTGTTTCCATGCTTCGGAAGTGGGAGTGTGGAGCGAAACAGCACAATGGAATCCGGAAAACATTATTCGTTCTGTTGCGGGTTCTATTCTCGATGTTCCGCTTACATTAATTGCTTTTGAAAGCACGGCTAATGGAACGGGTAATTATTTCCATAAAGAATGGTTACGCGCGAAACTTCCTGATGGCGATGAGAATAAATCTCAAATGCGCCCTGTGTTTATTCCGTGGTTCTTAATCAATCTTTACGCAAAGCGTTTCAAAACGGAAAAGGAAAAAGAACGCTTTGCTTCGTGGTTGCTTGTAAATAAGGATAGCGAAAAGCCTGTTGGTGCTCCGGATGCAGGTCAGTATTATTGGTGGTTGCTTGAAAAAGGGGCTTGTCTTGAAAATATCAACTGGTACATAAGTAAAAGACGCACTTTCAACGATCATGCAGATATGGCGGCCGAGTTTCCTTCGGATGATGTGGAAGCGTTTAAGCATTCCGGTCAGCGTGTTTTCAATCAGTACCAGGTGGAAGAGTTGCGTAAGAATTGTTGCAAGCCCGAATGGATAGGCGATATTCAGGGAAAAGATGTAAGGGGTAAAAAGTCGCTTGTCGGTATTAAATTCTACGATGATAAAAACGGTAATCTTAAAATATGGGATATGCCGGATATTACACAACGTGTGGCTAACCGGTATCTGATAGTAGTGGACGTTGGGGGCAGGAGTAAGGGAGCCGACTTCTCAGATATATTTGTTCTTGACCGGTACTGGATGATTTACGGCGGTGTTCCGGAAGTAGTGGCGGAATGGCACGGTCATACAGATCACGATTTATTAGCGTGGAAAGCAGCTCAGATTGCACGCTTTTACAACGATGGACTGTTGGTTATTGAAAGTAATACGATGGAAACAGACAATACAGACGGGGATCATACTGAATACATTCTTGATAAGATTTCGTGGGAATACCCCAACCTTTATACACGCACCGATGCCGATAAAATTGTGGAAGGAAAAGCTACTCGGTGGGGTTTCCATGTCAATCGCTCTACAAAACCGATGATCATAAACGAAGCAGTGCGTGTGATACGAGAAAAAGCGTATGTTGAAAGGGAGAATGATGCGTGTGATGAATACCTGCAATACGAGAAAAAACCAAACGGTTCTTTTGGTGCTGTGCTTGGTTATCACGATGACCGGTTAATGGCTCGTTGTATTGCGCTGTATGTGTGTTTTAATGATATGGAACTACCGAAGCTCATTATTAAGGAAGAAGCAATTAAGCCAAATAAAATAATTAAATCAACAATGACACTTTAAAACAAACTGATATGACAGCAGAAACAGTGAAAAAAGCTATTGAATTAGATAGCGAGATTAGAGAATTAAAACAGTATGCACGTGTAGTATCAAATGGTAACTACAATAGACTTGCATTTTATATTGAGGCTGCGGGGAAACTCCAGTATGAT
>CAZHLQ010000116.1:0-2254 GCA_964533235.1 uncultured Gudongella sp.
TGAGATATGCAGGATTTCCCCGATCTTCTTGTGGGAGAGACCGAGGGAGTAGAGACCTACGCACTGTCGCTGTCGCGTACTCGCTGAATAAATGAGGGATGTCCTATTTAACGCCAGTAGATCCAAAGCCTCCAGCTCCTCTCTCCGTTTCGGACAGCTCTTCTTTTACATGGAACGTGCCCTGTATGACAGGGGCGAGGACCCCTTGCGCGATCCTCTCCCCCGGCTCCCACGTGAACCTTGTGAATCCGTTGTTGATCAGCATCACCCTGACCTCTCCCCTGTAGTCGCTGTCGATGGTGCCGGGCGAGTTGAGCACCGTGATCCCGTGCTTGTCCGCGAGACCGGACCGGGGGCGTATCTGTACCTCGAACCCCTCGGGGATCTCGAAGGCCAGCCCCGTGTCCACCGTGGCTCTCCATCCGGCCTGTACGCTGCCGCCATGGAGCGCGTGGATGTCGAACCCTGCGGCTCCCGGAGTCTTGTACTGAGGTACGATGGCCCGTTCATGCAGCTTCTTCACGTTGACGATGGCGGTCATGTCGTCCACCTAGAACGGGAGATCGTCGTCTTCGGTCTTTTTCCTGTTCTCTCCGGATGGAGAGAGGGACCCGATGGAGTTTGCGAAGATGGTGATCTGCTTTCCGTACTTCTCGCTGTCTTCAATCTGAAGCTTGCCGTAGACCACGACCGTATCCCCGGCATCCCCCTTGAAGTACTTGGCGGCGAAGCCCGAGGCGAAGACGTTGAAGAACTGCGTCTTGTCCTTCCCGAGGTAATCGCTGATGGAGAAGCGGCAGTACTCCTTGCCGTCCTTCGTCTCTCCACACTTGACTCCGTTCTTTGTTATTTTGCCGTGCGCCGTGATGCTGTTCATATTTTGATCTCCTCCCTGTCGTCGAGTTCGCGTGTCAGATTGTCCAAGTACCAGAGCAACGCCAAGCAGTTCCATGCGGCGTGCGCAAGATGGGGGAGCTGACTCTCCCTGTCCTCATCTTCCCCGTTCCAGAAGGCAAGGCGGTGTCTCATCGCGCTGGAATACATTCTGCTGTAGCCCATTCCATTTCTCCAGTTATCCGGGGAGTACTTCTTCGCTCCGTACTCGAAGATACGGGCGAGGTGCATGATGGATTCCGGTGGTACAAGATGGATGGGGAGCTTGCCGCCATCGTCCCTGACGGCCTGATTAGGAGACATGCTCCAGCACCTCCTCGATCACGTAGTCCGGCTCTCCGACGAACCACTTGTCTCCGACCTGCACCTTCAGTTCGCCGCCGCCGGGTACAAGCTTGATGCTGTATCCAAGAGCCGTCGCGTCGTAGAGATCGTCGATGTTGTACCCTTCGCCGCCATAGACCGTGATTGTTCTGTTACCAGTTGCACGCCTTGCCATGCCGCACCTCCGTGAGTATGTCGTTGTCCATCTCGTCGCAGTTGAGAAGGATGTCCTGATATGTCCTGTGCCGTGTGCACGATGGGAGTCTCCGTTTCTCCCCCTCGCATTCGTCGTCGCATCCTTCGCAGAACCTGTCCCAGAACTCCTCGTTGTCGAGGAGAAGATCGCTGATCCAGTTCTGCTTTACCTCACGCCTTTTCATCTCATTCCTCCCATCTGTCACAACTGTCACACTCAAACCTGTCACACTGTCGCATCCAGTGTTCATCGGTATCCGCGTCACTTTGTCACACGACTGTCACAGATTTGTCACAAAAACTGTCACACACTTATAGGACTATCTGGTATTCCGTACCGTTCTGAATGACACGTCCCATCTCCACCAAGGTGTCCATGATCGGGGCGATGTCTCCCTTCTTCCTGTGTGTGTACCGGAGAATCTCTCTGAATGAAATCCAAGCATCTCCTTTCGCATGCACCTGCTTCATCTTGCTCAACACCTCCACCAACACCTGATCGTCCCTGTTCATGGGGACGTTGCCCAGAAGATCCATGATGCTGTGGCGGAGGAGTCTGATTGCGTTGACGCTACACTCCATGGCCTCGATGGGTATCTCTCCTCCCCACTCTCCCATGCTGATGGCGTAGAGGGTTGCAAGCTTCAACGCCACCGCTTGATATCTGGTGAAGGCCGCCGACAGTTCTATGACGTATTCGCTTTGGCGGCTGATCTCGTCGAGTTCCTCCTTGAGCTCCCTGCGTATGTCGCCTATCCTTCCTATCGAGAACTCCACAGGATGCAGCTCCTGTATGGACCTGAGGAATCCTTCGAGACGTATCTTCCAGAAGTGATCCACC
>CAZHLQ010000117.1:0-5106 GCA_964533235.1 uncultured Gudongella sp.
GACCGCAGGAAAGGGCATAATGCACAAGGAATACCACGAAAAAGAGTTTCAGACCAAGGGCGGAGTTTTCCAGATGATACAGCTTTGGGTAAGTCTTCCGAAAAAGGATAAGTATACTGACCCCATGTACCAGGAAATTACCAATAGTATGATGGGTAAAGCCACTCTCCCCGACAATGCAGGGAATGTTACAGTAGTCGCTGGAGGATTTATGGGAGTTGAAGGACCAGCTCATACGTTCTCTCCAATGAACATTTATATACTCGACTTAAATGGAGGTAGTAAAATAAAGCTTGATGAGCCTTTTGAGTACAACACAGGTATGCTTATCCTATCTGGAAGTGTTGAAATCAATGGATCCTCTGCAAAGGAGCATGATTTTGTATTATTCGAGAATAAGGAAGGGATCGTCGAGATAACGGCAGGTTCCGTTCCAGTAAAGCTGATAGTTTTAAGCGGAGAACCACTTAACGAGCCTCAGGTAGGTGCCGGACCATTCGTTATGAACACCATGGAGGAGCTTAGGCAGGCATCCCTTGATTACAGAGAAGGAAGATTCGGTACAGATAAGTTTTAAACTGCAGGATGCCCTGAAAACAGGGCATCCTCTTAAATTTACACTAAAGCTGGTATTCCTTTATCTTGTATCTCAAAGACCTTTCGCTTATCCCAAGGCTGTCAGCAGTCCACTTTCTGTTCTGTCTGTTGTTCTCAAGAGCAAACCTTATGGCCTTTTTCTCGATTTCCTTTAGAGAATCACCCTCGTAGATCTTAACGTGCTTTTCTCCCGTTTCAACGTCTCCCCTTATTAGCTTGGGATCGTTTAGATTAAGTGAATCAAGACCAATGATGTCTTCTCCGCTCAGCAGAACTGCTCGTTGGATGATGTTCTCAAGCTCTCTTACGTTGCCTGGGAAGCTGTAGTCCTTCAGTCTGTTCATAGCGTCATCAGCTATGCCGCTTACCTCTTTACTGTACGCTATCCTGTATTTGTCGATAAAATGAGGAACTAAAAGCTGGAGGTCCTCTGTTCTGTTTCTTAGTGGAGGTGCCACTATGTTGATGACATTTATCCTATAGTATAGATCCTCTCTGAAATTGCCCAGCTTGATTTCTTCCTTAAGATCCCTATTCGTAGAGCATATGACCCTAACATCAACCGGAAAATTCTTCTCGTCCCCAATCTGCCTGACTTCCTTCTCCTGAAGAAACCTCAATAGCTTTGATTGAAGCCTTGAATCCATCTCCCCTATCTCATCCAGAAACAATGTCCCCTTCTCGGCTTTCCTTATAAGCCCGATGTCATCCCTTGTAGCACCGGTGAACGAGCCCTTTCTGTACCCAAACAGCTCACCTTCCAGAAGCTCGCTTGGCATAGCGGCACAATTAAGCGCAATAAATGGTTTTTTTGCCCTGTTGCTGCTGGTGTGTATGGTCTGAGCAATTAGCTCTTTCCCGGTGCCGCTCTCTCCAGTAATAAGCACTGTCGCATCAGTGTCCTTGATCTTATCCATTATTACCTTGATTTCAGATATATATTTTGATTCACCTATAAGGGTTTTTCTCAAGTGCCCCTGAAGCTGATCCACTTCTTTTTTCAGGTCAAGCTTCTCTGATGCGGAGCTTAAGAGTATCAGCAGCTGTTCATTGTCTATTGGCTTAGTGATGAAGTAGTATGCACCTGCCTTTATCGCCTTGATGGAATTATCTATGGTCGAATATGCAGTCATGATTATAATGACTGCATTAGGGTCAACTTCAAGAAGCTCCTCCATGAGAGCCAACCCGTTCCCCTCAGAAAGCCTTAGATCCAGGAGAACTAGGCTGATCTTCTCTTCAATGAAGATCCTCTTCCCCTCTGTCATATTATCGCTAGTAAATACCTGGTACTGGTCCTCAAGCAGAAACTTGAGCGCCCTTAATATTTTAGATTCATCATCAATTATAAGTATCTTAGTTTTCATATCTGTACACCTCTCATGACCGTAAGATAGACTCCAAGGCCGTTCCCGTCATCGTTTGACTTCGCCTGTATGCTACCTCCATTTTCCTCAATAAGTTTTTTAACTATAAACATGCCGACCCCATTTCCGTTTACCTTAGTTGTGTAGAATGGTTCAAAAATATAGTCCAGCGCATCACCATCTATCCCACATCCGTTGTCTATAAACTCAACTCCTACTGACCTGCCTTCACGATAACCACGGATCATAATCCTTGGCTCCTCTGTCCCGACAAGAGCATCCCGGGAGTTAAGGAGTATGTTGATCACTATCTGCTTGAAATGCCCCAGATCAAACTCGATAAGTATATCCTCAGGAACGTCGATCATTATTCCAATGTCTCTTATTTGAAGCTTAATGAACTTAATGGCATTCTCAAGCTCATTTCTAAGATTAAGTACCTTCTTTTGAGGCTTCCTCGGAGAAGTAAATTCCATGAATTCAGATATCAAAGCATCGATCCGGTCTATCTCCTCAGGGATGTCCTCAGATGCAGCCAGCATAAACTCCTTATTATCCAGCTTATCCTTCATCTGTGTGGTATATATTTTGACAGACGTAAGAGGATTTCTTATCTCATGGGCGAGGGACGATATAATCTTATCCATAAACTGAAGCTTATCGTAATTCCTCAGCTCGTTTATCAGGATCTTTTCCTCATTCGTCTTCTCCTCTATGATCCTCTTAAGTCTTCTATTGAACAGCTGTACTATGAAAACTAACGCCATAAGTGCAAAAATGGAAAGCAGAAGTATCTTTATCTGGAACTCCTTCTCTTCTCCTGTGTTCCTTATAGGCGTGCCAAACCACTTTCTATGGATAGCGTCATACATTCCATTCGATTGTATCTCAGCCAGTCCTTCGTTTAGCTTTCTCAATAAAAGAGGATCATTCTTTGACACAGCCATGGAATATTTCTGTTCGTTAAGTGTTTCTCCAACTATCTTGACCTGATCTATCCAGCCCTTTTCATTACAGATATAATTAACAGTAAGGGTATTCCCAACCATGGCGTCCACCTGACCGTCGACTAAAGCCGTAACTGCTTCCTCCATGGTATCATATTGGATTATACTGATATCCTTGATCCTGCTAAGCTCAAAAAATACGATATCCTCTTTTTGAATAGAAACAGTTTTCCCAGCAATATCAGAATTGTTCCCAATAGAATAGTTCGAGTCCAACACGAATACCGACTGGGAGTTCATCAAAAGCGAATCAGTAAAGCTAAACCTCTCTCTTCTTTCCTCGGACTCCTTCATACCCTGGATTATATCAGCCTGACCTCTTTCGATAGAATGAAAGGCATCCTCCCATTTCATGGGAATAAACTTAAATTCGATGCCTGTAACCAGACTTATCGCCTTCAAAATGTCTACATTAAAGCCTTTGTAGACTCCGTCCACATCCAGAAACTCGTATGGTGGAAACTGAATATCTCCTGCGACACGATAGGTCTCAGCATCTCCATATCCGAAGGAAACAGAGGTAGTAAGAAGTATTAATATTAGTGTAAAAGCAAGTGTTCTCTTGTTCATTCTCCCCAGCCTTCCAATACTACTGAATCAATAGCTATATATTACCACGAGGATAATTTTTACTCCAGAAAAAGCTTGATCCACTATATGAAATCGCCCCCATCATTATGATGGAGGCGACTCTTACCCCAAGATATATTCATTCATTATTACAGGAGACTGAGCATTAAAGATCCTCACCTGCTCCTCTTTATTGGCTTCTATGACATATAGGGAAAATCCTTCTACTCCTCTTTTCTCACCATGTCCAATCAGCTCGATCTCAAAATCATCCACAGAAAAGAATATAGTAATGGAATCCTTCTTTACAAAGTATTCTTCGCCTTCTAAAAGAACCTGAAGCCTTGCCAGACTGCCGCTCTTCACAATAAAGTTGTAATCCCTGCAGTCAGGCGAGTTTTTTGAACTTGTGGTCCAGGAGCCATCAAAGTATTCAACCTCATATGGCTTAAGATTCCTTTCATATAAACCCATATGATGTATGCTTAGATCACCCTCCAGGGGAAGGATGTACCTTTGATAGCCTGTGAAATCCGAGAAGGTAGATTCAGTATTGCTAAAGGTTGCAGAGGATATCCTCCACAAAAAATCCCGGTTAGCAAAAACCGAACCCTCAGGATATATTGCAAGCTGAGTTGTTTCTCCGCCTGCCCATTTTGTAGTTACGAATTCCTCTTTCCTTAGGATTCTTTCCTTCACCAGAAGCACCTCCCTTTCAGTAATTCCACCGTAAATGCTAATCGATTTTAAGCTCGGTTAAAGCCTTGTTGAATTCACTGATTTTAGCCTCATCCTTTACCAGTGGAAGATTAGCTTCAATGTTCATCAGACAGCCATTGGTACCTATCTTGGCAAGCTCATAGCCAATTACAAGGTCTGAGTGACAGTTGGGATTTGTTTTGTTCTCAAGCTCAACTCCGATATCATATACTCTTTTGCAAAGCTTTGCGTTCTCCATTGGAGCGGAAGCTCCTACTATTCCAGCATCAGCAATTGCTTTCTTTCTTATCTCTTTTTCTTCGTCAGTTTCCTTCGGAAGCTTGTATGCATTTATTATCACTCCATATGCATTGGCATCGGTAACGATCCCTGCAAGAAGCTTCTCTCTTATATCCTCAAGCTCCTTAGCATACTCAAGCTGTTCCTCTGCAGACAACCCATAGTCCTTTTTAGTAGAAAGCTTACATACCATCCCTATAAGGCCGCATGCAAGTGCTCCTGACAATGCTGACGCACTGCCTCCGCCTACTGTTACGTCGTCTGTGTCAAGAATAAGCTCCATTATATCCTTGTAATCCATGATCATTTCTCCCTTGCTAAAATATTTTCTTATGACACAGGGCTCGCATATAGCAAGCCCTATGGTTTTATCCATCAAATTTTACTGCTCGTCCAGTAATCTCTTTTCAAGTATTTGCTCGATGCTGAAGTTCTCGATCTGAAGGTAATATTCTGCTACGTCAAGAAGCGACTTCATAGGGATAGTACCTATTACTTCACTTCCAACTACGTTGACTCCATATCTCCTGGCTTCCATCTTCACCATTTCAAACGCTTGATAAACT
>CAZHLQ010000118.1:0-7564 GCA_964533235.1 uncultured Gudongella sp.
GCAAATAACTGAAAACAATATACAATAATATTAATGAAATTTAATCATATAATCAAAATGTGTAAATATAGGGAATGCGAATTATTGATTGTAAATCATAGATTCACTAAGGTTGACTATAATATAATGATTTGGGTATAATATTCTGGAATTCACTAAAAAGGAGGAATATTATGGCTAAAAATAGTCAACCCAGTGCATCAAGAAACGGTATTTTAAAGAGCATTGAGAGAGTAGGAAATGCGCTCCCTCATCCTGCTATCATATTCGTAATACTGAGTGCAGTCGTAATAGTGGTTTCTTACCTGGTTTCAAAAGCTGGAACCTCAGTAACCTATTATGATGCAAGAGCAGGTGCCGAGGCAACTGTAACAGCGTCAAATCTTCTTTCAGCGGATGGACTTCGCTAAATATTCAATACCGCTACTACAAACTTTACCGGATTTGCTCCACTTGGAACGGTCTTGGTAGCTATGCTTGGAGTTGGGGTTGCAGAATGGTCAGGACTTATCAATACTTCACTTAAAAAGCTATTAACTAACGTTCATCCTAGACTGCTCACAGCAGTTGTGGTCTTTGCTGGTATAATGTCCAATATAGCATCTGATGCAGGATATGTTGTAGTTATACCACTTGGAGCAGTTGTGTTCGCCAGTGCAGGAAGACATCCGATAGCAGGTCTAGCTGCTGCTTTCGCGGGAGTTTCTGCTGGATTTTCAGCTAATCTTTTGATTGGAACCCTTGATCCGCTGCTTGGGGGGATAACCAATGAAGCCCTTA
Source organism: uncultured Gudongella sp. (assembly GCA_964533235.1). GTDB lineage: Bacteria > Bacillota > Clostridia > Tissierellales > Tissierellaceae > Gudongella. The sequence continues at coordinate 781 of CAZHLQ010000118.1, forward strand.
GAAGTGCAGGAATAGAGTACTCAATCCTACCTACAGCTAACTATTATTTCATGATCGTTTCAACCTTTCTTCTAACTTTACTTGGAACAGTTGTAACCGAGAAGATAGTAGAGAAAAATCTAGGAGAATATACTGGCAGCTATAAACCAAACAAAGAGCATCTAACTGATATCGAAAACAAAGGTCTTAGAAATGCAGGCTTGGCTCTTCTAGCATTCTCAGCAATAATGCTTGCTCTTACAGTTCCAGCTAATGGACTTTTAAGAACAGCTGAAGCGTCAGGTGCCTTGACTGTAAATGAATTCCTGAGCAAGGGACTTATCTTCATGATCCTTCTTATTTTCATGATTCCTGGAGCAGTATATGGGAAAACAGTTGGCAAAATCAAAAACAGCAACGACCTGGTAGAGTCCATGACAGATGCGATGAGGAGCATGGGAGGATATCTTGTTCTTGCATTCTTTGCAGCTCAGTTTGTTGCATATTTTGGGAAGTCTAATCTTGGCACTATCCTTTCAGTCAAGGGTGCAGAATTCCTTGAAAGCATTGGCTTTACCGGATTACCGCTTATAATAGGTTTTATACTGATTTCCGCATTCCTTAACCTATTTATGGGTTCAGCATCAGCTAAATGGGCAATAATGGCTCCTGTATTTGTTCCGATGATGATGAGACTTGGATTAAGTCCTGAGCTTACACAGGCTGCGTACAGGATAGGAGATTCTTCAACAAATATAATTACTCCACTTATGAGCTACTTTGCAATGATCGTTGTATTTGCAAAGAAGTATGACGAGGAAAGTGGAATTGGTACGATCATATCAACTATGATACCTTACTCCATAGTATTCCTTATTGGCTGGACTGCCCTTATGGCACTATGGTACTTCCTTGGATGGCCAATAGGACCTGGAGCTGGTATTCATATTTAATAACTAAAAGGGCCGCCTGGCCCTTTTTTTACAAGGAGGAACGAATATGATAAATGAAAATAGACTGCTGGAAAGCTTCCTTCGATACGTACAGGTCGACAGCCCCACTAAGGAGGAGAAACAGCTGGCTCAGATGCTGAAGGAGGAAATGGAGCAGCTGGGTCTTGAGGCCAGGATAGATGGCGCAGGAGAAATATCCGGAAGCAATACCGGGAATTTGATAGGCTTCCTTAAGGGAAGACCTGAAGGTGAACCGATCCTTTTCAGTGCACATATGGATACTGTATCGCCAAGTAGAGGAGTTAAGCCTCAGGTAAGAGATGGTGCTGTATACAGTGACGGGACGACGATTCTGGGTGGAGACGACAAGGCTGGAATAGCTGCTATAATGGAGGCTATCAGAGTAGCCATAGAAAACGAGATTCCTCACAATGGCATAGAGGTGGTATTTACAATATTTGAGGAGGGTGGTCTGAAGGGCTCGGCTAACCTGGATTACTCCATGCTTAGATCAAAAAAGGCTTTCGTCCTTGACAGCAGCGGAGATCCTGGAAGAATAATCACCAGAGGACCTGCTCAAGATAAAATAACCGCAGTATTCAGAGGCAAGGAAGCACACGCAGGAGTTGCTCCGGAGAATGGTATAAGTGCGATACAGATGGCTGCTGAAGCCATATCCGCAATGAAGCTCCTAAGAATAGATGAAGAAACTACAGCAAATATTGGATCGATTGAAGGCGGAGGAGCTACCAATATAGTTCCTAACAGAGTGAGTATACAAGCTGAGTCCAGGAGTCTGAATGAGGATAAGCTGATAAAGCAAACCAAGCATATGACTACTGCTATGGAAGATGCAGCAAGTAAATACGGAGGAACTGTAGAAATAAATGTTGAAAGGGCATACGGAGCTTTTGGTGTATCAGAGGAGAGCCCCGTAGTTAAGGTAGTGGAGAAGGCATTCAAGAACCTTGGTATTCCGACAAAAATTGTAGGCTCAGGAGGAGGCAGTGACACGAACAACTTTAATTCAAATGGCATCGAAGCTGTTAATCTTGCCATAGGCGAAAGAAATGCCCACACCTTGGAGGAACACATATTCATTGAGGATATAGTTACAACTGCAAACGTCGTTCTTGAGCTAATTAAACTTAATGGCTAAAATTTTCTCAAAGGCACCTTGCTGGCTAGCAGGTGTCTTTGCTAATGGTTGCAAAGGCTTGCGTAGTCAGTTAGAATGAAGAAGTAACTCAATCACAGGAGACGACTTATGGGAAGAGAATTGAAACTAACTGAAGGGAAAATAATAGGTACATTGACCCGGCTGGCTTTGCCGATCATGGGAACCTCCTTTATTCAGATGGCATACAATCTGACGGATGTTATGTGGCTGGGGAGGCTTAGTACTGATTCGGTCGCGGCTGTAGGTGCAGCAGGATTCTTCCTGTGGCTGGCTGCATCTCTTGTCATGATCTCTCAGGTCGGGATAGGTGTAAGTGTCGCACAGAGCTATGGAAGAAGTGATAAAAAAGAGGCAAGAAGGTATATAACCTCAGGATTTCAGCTCAACATAGCTATCGCATTGACATATGGAGCAGTACTATATTTATTTAGGGAACAGATAATTGGCTTCTTCAACATTCGGGAAGCAAGTGTATCAGATATGGCTGTAAGCTATCTTTCCATAATCAGTACAGGGATGATTTTTTTCTTCATGAACCCAGTTTTTTCCGCGACTCTCAACAGCTCAGGCAACAGCGTGACACCATTTAAGACCAACACTATTGGTCTTATAATAAATATGGTTCTTGATCCCCTGCTTATTTTCGGGATCGGTCCCTTCCCAAGGCTTGAGGTAAATGGAGCCGCAATCGCAACAGTAACGGCTCAAATAGTCGTAACGATGATCTTCCTATACATTGGCTACATGAAAGGCACCCTATACTCCCATGCAAGGATAATTGAGAAACCGGATCTAAAAAGGATATCAAGGATCGCTGAGCTTGGGATACCTCCCTTTGTCCAGATGGGAACGCATGCTGTGGTAAGTATAATAATCACTCGATTGGTAGCAGGCTTTGGTTCAATACCAATTGCGGTCCAGAGTATAGGATCGCAAATCGAGTCAATTTCCTGGATGACCTCTGAGGGCTTTGCTTCAGCAATATCAGCATTTGTAGGACAGAATTACGGAGCTGGAAAGGTTGATCGGATAAGAGAAGGGTATCAAAAAGGCATAAGGATACTTGGCGGATTTGGTATTGTTGCATCATTGATGCTTATTTTTGCAGCTGAGCCATTATTTTCATTATTTACGCCTGAAGACCCTGAAGCAATAAGGGAAGGGGTCAAATATCTAAGGATCCTTGGGTTGTCCCAATTCTTTATGAGTATCGAAATAGGTACAGCCGGGGCTTTTAATGGATTAGGAAAAACCTTACCACCTACTGTGGTTGGAATGACCTTAAACGCCTCCAGGATACCGCTGGCAGTTATAATGTCTTCCACAGCCCTCGGATTACTCGGGATATGGTGGGCAATATCGATCTCCAGTATTATCAAGGGGATCATACTTTATTCGTGGTTCACATTCGTTTTAAAAAATATAAGGCAGGTCCCTGCTACCTAGAGGACCTGCCTACTCTTCTTTGGGCGAGAATATTTATCCCTGATCCCATCAGATTATCGATCAATATCTGCCCTTTTTCAACGGGTGCTTCTACTCTAAGGTTTCTAATTTCCTCAAGCACAGCATCTGAGATGTCCTTTGGGACTGGGCTGCTGGAGACTACCGGTAATCTTCCCATAGTCCCGTTTATTAAAATACATCGTCCTGTAATTGTTATGCTCTCATCAGAAATCAGCTTCCGTGCATAATCTATACCCCTGCCACATCTGTTGCCGGTTACATTTATTTCGGCCTCTGACCCATCAACAGCAAGCATGCATCCCACTGAGCATATATTACATTTCACATTAAAACTATTCAATATTAACACCTCGATTGAAATTATAGCATACAAGTTGCCACTGGTCCAATAATCTAGTAAAATCTTAATTAAGGCTGGAAAGCGAGGTGAATCTATGCTAAGTGAATTGGAAGTTGTGTTAAGATTGATACTCTCAGCAGTAATAGGCGGAGCAATAGGAATAGAAAGAGAAGCAAGCAATAGGCCTGCCGGATTTAGAACTCACATTCTAGTTAGCGTAGGCTCTACTCTCATTATGCTGGTATCAGCCTATGGTATGGGAGAGGGTGCAGATCCTGCGAGACTTGCTGCACAGGTAGTAAGCGGCATTGGTTTTTTAGGGGCAGGAACAATACTAAGAACCGGAAACCACATCAAAGGTCTGACTACGGCAGCTAGCCTTTGGGTATGTGCCGGGATTGGACTTGCCATAGGAGCTGGGTTTTACCTGGGTGGCGTAGTTACCGCCGCAATAGTTCTTATATCCTTAATTGCACTAGGCAATGTAGAGGTAAATGTGCTTAGAGGAGCAAACAAACTAGTCAGGGTAACTGCTACTGACAGGGCCGGATTGATAGGAGATATTGGTACTGTATTTGGAGAGTACAATATTTCTATTCGCAACGTTACTATTGATGATATAAAGGACGATGGCGAGGGTCCGGGAAAAATCGAGATCAAGTTTTATGTTAAGAAACCCATCAATCTGAATCTGCAGGGTCTTTACGACAGCCTATTCCATATAAGGGATATAGATGAGGTTGACTTCGAGGATCAGAGGGTTGAAAACTGGAGAAATAATAAGGGAGGAAAATGATTTGTTAAAACAGCTTATGAAACCGGAGGTCAATGAAGAAATAGCGGTAATGAAAACTAATTTCGGTGAGATAAAAATTAGGTTATTCCCGGACGTCGCACCAAAGGCTGTAGAAAACTTTACAACCCATGCCAGGTCAGGATATTATGATGGAATAACTTTTCACAGAGTAATAAACGACTTTATGATACAGGGGGGAGACCCTGAGGGTACTGGCAGAGGTGGCAAAAGCATTTGGGGCAAGCCTTTTCAAGACGAATTCAACACTATGTACAGAAATCTAAGAGGTGCATTATCTATGGCAAATTCCGGACCAAATACAAATGGAAGCCAGTTTTTCATAGTGCAAAAGACCAGTGTTGAGAAAAGTATACTTGGACAAATGGAGGATTTGGGAGAAAAAAGAGGTTATCCTCAGGATGTAGTCGATGCGTACAGAGAACTGGGAGGGACCTTCTGGCTGGACGGCAAGCACACTGTATTTGGTCACGTATTTGAGGGAATGGAAATAGTCGATCAGATAGCAGAAACTCCCGTGGGAAGTGGTGACAAACCAGTTAAGCCTGTTGTGATAGAAAGTCTTACCATAGTGCCCTGGAAGAGTGAGTAGTATGAAATCAAGCATTGAAAAGGTCATAGACGATGCTGTAAGGGAATTTGAAAAAAATGAGGATATATCGACCCGTTGGAAGAAACCACTGGTTGCATATGCTGATGCTGCTGATCCCATGTTCAAAATATTAAAGGAGGTCGCAGCTCCTGATCACTTAGAACCCACTGATATCAACCCTGAAGGGAGATCAGTAATAACATACTTCCTGCCCTTCGAGGACTGGATAATCGCCAGCAATACAGGTGGAACAGAATGCTCCAGGGAATGGGCAACTGCATACGTTGAAACTAATAAGCTGATTGCAGAGATCAATGATAGGCTGATCAAATATTTAGGAGAAGCAGGGTGGAGAACTGAGAAGCTCCCAAAAGAACTAAACATGAATTATGAGACACTAACTAGTGTATGGTCCAATAGACATGTATCATACATTGCAGGACTTGGAACCTTTGGAATCAACAACATGTTGATAACTGAAAATGGCTGCTGCGGCAGACTGGGAAACGTAGTTACCAGTATGGAGCTGGAGTCGACCAAAAGGCCTGACAGTGAATATTGCCTTTATAAGCTGGATGGAAGCTGTGAAGTATGTGTGGACAATTGCATGGTAAATGCTCTTGGCGAGGAGTTTGACAGATTTGGCTGCAACGAGGTCTTAAAGGTGAATGCAGAGAGATTTATAGATCTGGGTCAGGCTCAATGCTGCGGGAAATGTCTGACAGGTCTTCCTTGTTCAACAATAAATCCAGCAACAAAGTATGACAAAATCCCTTCATAGATAAGAGTAAGGGAAAAAAATGAGGGGGTGCTACGATGCATCAGTACAAGGGGAAATTGATAATCCATACAGGCTCTATGTTTTCAGGGAAAACATCCAGTCTTGAGAAGGATGTAAAGAGATTCAGGATCGCAGGATATAGGACACTTGCATTTAAGCCGTCAGTTGATACTAGATATGCAAGCTCTGAGATAGTGACACATGATGATACGACTCTTGAAGCAGTGCTGGTTGAAGACATTAGTGAGATACTCAGACAATGCAGTCTCAATAAGCCAGAGGTAGTGGCCATTGACGAGATCCAGTTCCTTGGTGGTGGACTTGAGGAGATAATCAAGGGGATCAATAGCCTCTTAAGTGAGTCTATAACAGTTATTGCAGCAGGTCTTGATATAGATTTTGCAGGTCTGCCCTTTGAAATAGTCAAGGAGCTTATGCCTATAGCGGATTATCTTACAAAACATCATGCAGTATGTGTTAAATGCGGAACAGATGCCTGGGTAAGTCATAGAAAAACCAAGGATAGAGAAAGAGTTGTAATTGGTGCCTCGAGAGAGTATGAGCCTCTTTGCAGAAGCTGCTACCTAGAGGAGAAAAAGCTTGAGGATGCAATTGTAAACAAGAATCAGGTTACCTTTATATAAATAGCTCGGGGGGATCCCCGAGCTATTTATATAC
>CAZHLQ010000119.1:0-5042 GCA_964533235.1 uncultured Gudongella sp.
GAGTAAAGGAAAGACTTGATATAGTTGAGCTTATTGGGGAATATGTTCATCTTAAGAAATCAGGCTCAAACCATATGGGTCTTTGCCCATTCCATAGTGAAAAAACACCTTCCTTCACCGTATCAGATTCCAAGCAGATATTTCATTGCTTTGGATGTGGAGCCGGAGGGGACGCAATAACATTCATCATGAAAAGAGAGAATCTGGATTTCGTTGAGGCTCTTAAATTTCTTGCAGAAAAGTACAATATACCATGGGAGGATTCAGGGAATCAGGAAAGCTCAGATCACAAGAGCGTATTCTATGAGATCAACAAAGAGGCTGCCAGATACTTTCATCAAAATCTTATGAAGCATAAGGAGGCTGTAGCTTACCTAAACACTAGAGGAATAGGTTATGATATAGCAAGAAAGTTCGGATTAGGTTTCGCCTCCGACAGCTGGGAACAGCTGTTAAACGCCTTGAAGGAGAAGGGCTTTGCTGAGGCGGATATTGAAAAAACAGGACTCGTTGGTATAAGAAGGGATGCATCAGGCTTCTACGATAAGTTCAGAAATCGGCTGATATTCCCAATTGTAGACACCAGATCACGAGTTATAGGCTTCGGCGGCAGGGTATTGGATAAAAGCCTTCCTAAATACCTTAATTCACCAGATACTGTAGTATTTAACAAGGGTAACCATCTATACGGTCTAGATATAATAGATAAAAATAAAAACAGAAAAAGGATAATGCTGGTAGAAGGTTATATGGATGTTATATCACTTCATGCAAATGGCGTAGATTATGCAGTGGCAAGCCTTGGAACGGCTTTAACTGAATCTCAGGCAAAGCTTTTGAAGAGATACGGAGATGACATTTATATATGCTATGATAGTGATCAGGCAGGGATAAGAGCAGCAGTAAGGGCTATAGATGTACTGCAGAAGCTTGATATTGAGCCAAGGGTAGTAATGCTCCCAGAGGGAATGGATCCTGACGACTTCATCAAGGCCAATAGTCTTTCAGCTTTTGAAAAAAAAGTTTCGGAATCGTTAAATTTTATGGATTTCAAGGTATATATACTAAGAGGGAGACATGATCTTTCAAATCCCGAGGGCAGAATAAGGTTTACACAAGAAGCTGCCAGGATGCTCAAGGAGTTAAAGTCTCCAATTCAGCAGGATGTATATATTGAGAAGCTCTCTTCTGAACTGGGGATAGCTAAAGAAGCTATTACGAGTGAAATAAAAGGGCCGAGACAGATAAGGGAACGCAGTCAATCTGAGATCAGGCCTGTGTCAACAGTTGTTTTAGAGCCAGCAAGAAGAAAAGCTGAGGCTGATCTTATTAATATCATGGCTTCAGGCAGACGCAATTTCTTGAGGATCGTGGAAGAAATCAGTCTCGAGGAATTCGGAGATCCAGATTGCAGGTTTTGCTATAAAATAATCAAATCAGGCTATGAGACTGATGATGAGCTGGATAAGGAGTCGTTGCTCAAGGAACTTGAATTTCAGGATACTGGAAATGAAAGATTGAAGAAGCTATTGACCAAAGCAACCGAGTACTCGCCTTCAAATCTTGAAAAGGCGATCGATGACTTGATTAGAACAATAAGAATTGACATACTTGAAGGACATAGAAGAGTATTGAGAGACGAAATATCAGCGATTGGCACCAGTGAGGAAAATGGAGTTAAGCTGGCTGAATTGCTAAAGAATTTGATTGAGATAGATAAAAAAATAAATCTCATTAGCTAAGTAGGGAGGAAACTAATTTGGACGATATATTAAAAGACCAAGAGCAAAATCTTACAAATAAGCAGCTTGCGGAGAAAAAGCTTTTATCAAGAGGTAAGAAGACAGGATTATTGACCTATAAGGAAATAATCGATACCCTGGAGGCAATCGATCTGGATCCTGAAGAGATTGATGAGATTTATCAGAAGCTAGAGGATAGCGGAATTGATATAATGGGGGACAAGGAAGAGGAAGAATCTATCCTTAATGATGACTCAGAGGATGAAGAGATTGACAGTGCAATTGATATCGAGGTTGATGAAGAGGAAGAAGAGGAGATCAAAGAGGATCTTTCAGTACCGAAGGGCATAAGTGTAGATGACCCTGTTAGGATGTACCTTAAGGAAATCGGCAAGATACCTTTGCTTACAAGTGAGGAAGAAATAGACCTCGCTATGAGGATGGAGGATGGCGATGAGATAGCTAAGAAAAAGCTTGCAGAAGCCAATCTTAGACTTGTAGTAAGCATCGCTAAAAGGTATGTCGGTAGAGGGATGCTGTTCCTGGACTTGATCCAGGAGGGAAACCTGGGGTTGATGAAGGCGGTAGAAAAATTTGAGTACAGAAAAGGTTTTAAGTTCAGCACCTATGCGACATGGTGGATTAGACAGGCTATAACAAGAGCAATAGCAGATCAGGCTAGAACCATAAGAATCCCGGTCCATATGGTTGAGACTATAAATAAGCTCGTCAGAGTTCAAAGACAGCTCGTTCAGGAGCTGGGAAGAGATCCTTCTCCAGAGGAAATAGGAAACGAGATGAGCCTTGATGTAGAAAGAGTAAGAGAAATCATGAAAATTGCTCAGGAGCCTGTGAGCCTTGAAACTCCAATAGGAGAAGAAGAGGACAGCCACCTGGGGGACTTCATACCAGATGAGGACGTGTTGGCTCCTGCAGAGGCAGCAACATTTACCATGCTGAGAGAGCAGCTTATTGATGTACTCGACAGCTTGACTCCAAGAGAGCAAAAAGTGTTGAAGCTAAGATTCGGTCTTGATGACGGCAGAGCCAGGACTCTGGAAGAAGTCGGGAAAGAATTTGAAGTCACAAGAGAGCGTATCAGACAAATCGAGGCCAAAGCACTTAGAAAGCTTAGACACCCAAGTAGAAGTAAAAAATTAAAGGATTTTCTTGAATAGATAAGATTCGCTTTGCGAATCTTATTTTTTAAAGGAGGAGTTTTTTTGAAGCTGGACAAAAGACTACAAAAGCTGGCAATGCTGGTCCCGGCGAACTCGATCGTTGCAGATATTGGGACTGACCACGGGTATGTACCAAAGTATCTTATAGATAATGATATCGCTAAGCTGGTCATAGCGACTGACATTAGTGAGGGTTCTTTGTCTAAGACCACAAGCTACGTTGAGGAGGAGAACCTTTCTGAAAGTATACTTCCAAGACTGGGATCAGGCCTTGATCCACTAAAGCCCTTCGAAGTCGACACAGTTATAATAGCTGGAATGGGTGGTATTCTTATTTCCGATATTCTAAAGGTAAACAGGAAAAAGGCTGAGACCTTCCTTAGATTTATTCTTCAGCCTATGGTAGGCAGTAATGAGTTGAGAAGATACCTTATTGAGGATGGTTTTAAGATAGTAGATGAGGAGCTGGTTCGCGAGGACGGCAGATATTACGAGATCATAGTTGCTGAAAATGGTCTTCAGAGAGAAGCTGAAGAAATATCCATTGAGATCAGTCCGTTACTGATAAGAAAGGATCACCAGCTTTGGAGGGAATACGTGGAGTGGAAGCTCGATACTCTTGAAGCAATTTCAAAAGGCTTGGAGGGTAAAGAAAGTGAAAAAAGTCTATTGAGACAGGAAGAATTAAAGTCAAAGATTAAGAGCCTAAGGGAGGTATTAAAGACTTGAACATCTCAGAGATAATCAAGATAATCGAGGACTGGGCTGCGCCTGAATTGATGGATGATTGGGATAACAGCGGGCTGCAGTATGGATCAGGGAAAATAGAGCTTAAAGGGGTTTTAATCACTCTGGATGTCACTGAGGAAGTTTTGGAATTTGCAGTAAATAATGATTTAAACCTAATTATATCCCACCATCCACTTATATTTAAAGGTATAAAGGACCTTAGCCTTGATACGCATCAAGGGAGAATGACCTACAAGATAATTAAGGAGGACATTAGCATTTACTGTTCACATACCACACTCGACCTTGCTGCAGGAGGAGTAAGTGACATACTGGCAGATATCCTTGAGATAGTCGACACAAAACCTTTAGGTAACTCTGTGGACATAACTTCAGGAACACCTGTAGGCTATGGTAGGATCGGAAGAATTGAGCCTGTTGGAATAGACAAATTTTCCCAAATGGTAAAAGAAAGACTTGAGGCAGATGTTATAAAGGTATATGGGAAAACTGAAGACCTGGTACGGAGGGTTGCAGTATGTGGAGGCAGTGGTGCAGATTTTATCGTTGCTGCTAAAGAAGCTGGAGCACAAGTATACATTACTGGAGATATAAAGTACCATGATGCTCAATTGGCTGTGGAGCAGGGAATAATTCTAATAGATGCAGGACATTATTATACTGAAAAGCCTGTGTTATCTGCCATAAAGGGAAAATTGATCGACAATGGAGTTGATGACCTTAATATTGAGATATACCCGGATGTACCGTTCGCCGCTAAACTCTATTAAAGCGAGGAGTGGGATAATGTTTGACCTTAATATGCTTATAATACTGGATGGATATCTTCAGGGAATTGATGATCTGGAGAAGAGATATAAGTCGCTTGAAAGAGATAAGGCTCTAGTTTTACTGGATCAAAATAGAATAAATCTACAGCGGGACATTGCAGACACAGGCAATCTTATAAGGAGTACTGATTTAGAAGCTGATGAAACCCTTAACAGACTAAAGGTATGCAGTTCAAGATTGGAGCATTTAAACAAGAGCCTTTATGATGGATCTATAAAGGATCTAAAACAGCTTGAGCATATGGAAAGAGAGATGAATACTCTCAAAGAACTCAAAGAGGAGCTCGAATGGAAGCAGCTCCAGTGTGTGGAGACCCTGGAGGAGCTAGCAGAACGACAAGCATCAATAGATGAAAAATTGTCATCAGTCAAGGAAGAGTTCTCAGCAAGAAGAAGTGAAGTCAGGCTTGAGGCATCCATCATCAAGTCGGAGATCAATAGACTTAAGAATGAAGCAGAGATAATAACATCAAAGGTAGACATTGATTTGCTTTCTACTTATTATAAAATAAGAAGCAAAAAGGGGACAGGAGCAGCAC
>CAZHLQ010000120.1:0-1854 GCA_964533235.1 uncultured Gudongella sp.
TTGTAATGTAGAACCATTCTTACCACTGTCAGATTGCACAATAACCAAATGGTCTATTTCCTTATAGGTAAATCCTGTTGAACCAGCATTTACCATAGCAATTTCATTAATATCACCATCAATAAATTTTTGAAGGTAGGTATTGTCTGTTTTACTATGATAAGTGTATTGAGTCAGAGAATTAGCCTGTTCTATTGAAGCACAGAAAAATAGTTTCCTGCCTTCAAGATTATTCCATAACCATTTTGTTACTTTATCTTTGGATGCACTGTTTAGGATTGCTCTTCGCCTAGCTAAAATTCTGAATTGAACATTTTTCTTACTAAATATAGCTTGCTGAGCAACTCTATCCAGGTAATCGTAGTTTGCTTTTTCAGTAGTCAGAAAGGAAACTTCCTTATTACCACCTCTGATGGTCTTATCTGTACTATTAAGCTCAACAGTAATTACCTTGACATTATAATTTGATAGTAAACCTATCTCTACAGCATAATTTACAGAAATTCTATATAATACTTTCAGTTTTAAATCCTGATATATCATGTTTTTATCATAATGAGCTGTAGCTGTACCAGTCATTGCCAGAATAGAGCCAGTAAGAGTGCCGTTCAATAGATTAACAGCATTATTTTCTGTTATCCAATGGTCTTCATCCAGAATTATCATGTCAAATTTACCTGCAACTTTATGCAATGAAGCCCATGTTGAAGTCTGTAGTTTTTTTAGATAGCTTTTAGCTTTCCAGGTTTCAAATTCTATTGGTATATCTTCTTCTGCTAATTTAGGAGATGGAGTTACCCAGAGAATTGATTTTGGCTTACTTTTCTTGATAAGTTCAATAGCTATTCTGGTTTTTCCCACTCTTGGAGCTAATACAAGTCTTCCATGAGGAAATTTAGGCAGTCCCCTTACTATTTCATTCTGTAACTCTGTTCTTTCTTTATTTGTCATTGTATTAATTAATGAACAGAAGCATAATTGTTACCAAAATCAACACTAAAACTAATAGGTACATTAAGTTTTAATTCCTGATTTAATTCATTCATTGCTTCTGTAAGTTTTTTTGTTACTATGTCTTTCTGAAATTTAAGGCACATACCTCCCATTTCATCATGGTACTGAAGTAATATGCTTACTCCTATTGGATTTAGTTTCTCTTTTGATTTTCTCAACCAATAGTCAAAAATATATGAACCACTACCCTGATTTAAAGTAGAAAATCTGTCCTTTTCAGCCTTCAGGTAATACCAAAATCCAGAGATGGGATTATACTGCCATCTTTGATTATAGACTGTTTTAATAAGTGTAGAATTAGCTACCTGTTTTACAGATTTATTTCTTTCCCAATAGGTAGCATGTAATCTTTCTGCAAATTCTAATGGCTTCTTTAATGTTTCTGCTGTTTTAGCTGCACCTGCACCATAAATACCAGCAAAATTGATAGTTTTGGCATCACTTCTTATGTCTTTTAATGCCAGATACTCTTCATTTTGAAAGGTATTTCTGTCTTTCATCTTATCCAGCTCCTTATATCTGTCTGCCTCTTCTTTAGTCATTAATCCGCTTAATATAGCAATATCAATATGCGGATCAAAACCAGGAACTCTCATCTGTGTTACATACTCCTTATCAAAGAAATACATATAATGTTGTTTAGATGAGTCTTCAAGTGCTGTTACATCAGCTCCAAAGAATAGATGGACATTAGTAGGAACAGTTAAACAACTCCTAATTTCTTTACCATAAGGTTTAAATATAGAGGGTAAATTAACTACTGGTACTGCATGTTGCAATCTAAGTGTATTGGTAAATCCATGTGCTGTAGCATAAATTTTATTATTTTCATCCTTGTTG
>CAZHLQ010000121.1:0-2483 GCA_964533235.1 uncultured Gudongella sp.
GCTGCAATAGGTCTCCAAATTGAATGGTCAGATCCTCATTAATGCTCAACAGATAGAGTCCAAAGGCTGCAACTATGGCTCCTATCCAAATAAAGGCGTTGCTCCTTTGTTTCATAAACAAACCCATTATTGGAACTATTACTATATAAAGACTTGTTATAAAGCCTGCTTTACCAGCTGTAGTATATTGGAGACCAACCTGCTGGAAGGTTGCAGCAATAAATAATACAGTCCCTGCAATCACACCCGCCTTAACAATATCCTTCATTTGATTTGTTGTATCTGTAGAATCTTCTCTTCCTCCGAGAAGCTTGATAACAGGCAGAAGGGATATGCTGCCTAATAAAAACCTGATCCCAGTATATGTAAATGGTCCAATGTAGTCCATTCCCTTTCTCTGAGCTACGAATGCAAAACCCCAAATTGCAGCTGTTAATAATAAAAGCAAGCTTGCCTTCAGTTCCTTGTTTTTCATGTCTCCTCCAAAATAGTCATATATTTGTCAACATAATAACATTATGATGCCAGAGAAGTATAAAAGTCAAGGGGAAGGGAGTTTCCTTTTACTCCTTTCTGTTAAGAACATATAACATGAATAATAATTAATATCTATGCATGTCTATATATTGTGGGTGTGGGTATAATTTTAACGAACATATTTTTTACATCTAATGATCTTTGATGTACATATGGTGGCAATGACCGTGGTGTGTTATTTGGACGCTTTGCACCTCGTTAGCCAGTAGCGTAACCGACCTTTTAGGTCGGTTTTTTTATTTACATACAGGAGGTGATGCTATTGATCAAAAAATTTCAATAAATATCGTTTAGGGGGTGAAAATAACTAAGACATCAGAAACTGTTCGATATAATAAGAAGCATTATTTTATGAAAGGAGTAAATGTATGTATTCGGGCAAATACAACAATAAAAGAACTTTGGCTGTAATGCTCGCACTTGTTATGACACTAACATCCTTCTTCATGTCCTTCCCTACTACTTCATTAGCAGCTGGAGAGGATATGACGCTTTACGGTTACGGTGTAAATTATACCGGAGGCGGTGGAATCAATGCTGGATGGGCTAATTCAAACCTGGGAAACTCTTGGGGTGAAGGTGAATGGGTGCCGTACCAGCTATTCATTGACCTTGTGGACATGAATGATCCAAACGGATATGCAGTTCAATATGACTTCTACAACAGTAATGTAGACGCAAGATTTGTTGACCTGGTGAGAGGTTTCCAGATAAAGTATACCACTGACACCTTGTCCAATCCTCAAAAAACAGCTTTCCTATTACAGGATACTGATATGGGTTGGCCACATGCCGGTAACTTAGTCACGATAGATGACTTTGAGGAAGCTCAAAATTACAACACAGATATGGAAAATGAGCTTTGGTCAGGGTTCTCTTTCCTTGACGTAGATCCGGACCAGATCAACCTGGGAGCGCCAATGGATCCTTCAATTATTCAGGATACAGGAGATTTTGGAGCACTAAGCCCCTATGATGAGGTCTCTCATTTTCTAATTACTAAGCAGGATCTTATAGATGCAGGTGTTCCAACTGATGCAAAAACTATAGTGATATATTTCCAATTCCACCTTTCTAGAACATCACTATGGTCGTCAGGATTGTATCATGGATATTCTAATCCTTTAGTACCAGCTTATGAATGGGGCGGAATGGTTTATGGAGAGCCTCAATTTGATGATGTTACCATGAACGGATCTTATTATTTCCCTGGATCTTCTTCCCATGCGAAATTTATTGGAGCTACCAAGACAGTTCCAATCCCTGTCCCTTCACAACCGCTTGGAAGTGTTACTGGGCAGAAATTCCATGACCTGAATGGTGACGGAATTATGAATGGCGATGATTCAGGCTTGGCTAACTGGCCAATTTATGTATCAGCTGACATCGATGGTATGCATTTTGTGCTTGGGACTTTAACTGATGAAAGCGGAATGTACAGCTTCCCAACTCTCACCTATGGCGAAAGATACATCACTGAGGGAAGTACTCGACTTGATGAAATGGGCGAAAAGGAAGGTGGTTGGGTGCAAACCTTCCCATCAAGCGGCTTTGATTTAGAGGATCCATTTGACCTCTTCGATAGCTATCACCTATATTTTGAAGATATTTATGATAACGACAACCTGCTGTTCACTCCTCCTTCAATAACCGAGGATGATGTCCCAGTTCCTATAGAGCTTTCACGATATGGCTATATGGTTGAAATCAATAGGTCAGCTACGGTCTTTACAGGTAGGGACTTTGGCAATGCCATGATGGATCTTAGGATAAGCATAGGTGATGACGGTGTAAATGAGATTGGAGACGAGCATGAGTTTACAGCCCTAGTCGAGGTTGGCCTAGGCGACAACTGGGAGCCTGCACCAGAAGGCACTGAGGTACTATTTGAGATAGTATCTGGTCCTGGGATGCTTGATCCAGCAGATGGTGTCGCACTAACCGAC
>CAZHLQ010000122.1:0-1664 GCA_964533235.1 uncultured Gudongella sp.
TAATACTAACCCCAATTAACGCTTCGCGTTCAATAATCTCCTGACTAGCTTTTGACAGATAACGGAAGTTTGTGTAACCTGCTTGTAGGGTGCCAAGGATGCTGCCTGCTTTACAAGCAATCTCAAAGTCCTCTTTAGTTATACACTGACCACCATTGATCTCGGTTAGGTTACACACCTGAAAACCACTCTCACCAGTTTCAAGATTTGTGGGCAACATTCCAATTTCAACACCCATTTTGTTACTCCTTATACGAATAAGGGGCTTAATCATTTCTGTTAAGCTCATACGCTTTCACGTATGTGCGGACTATATCATCACCCTAATCTCTTAGGGGCTAACCGTACGAAAACTTTCATGGATTTTATATTGGAAGCTCGGCAGCACGTGCGGAGCAACCATTTCCATAAACTTGTTAAAATCCTTCACTCGAAGGCGCAGATAGTAATACTCATTCTGCCTATTTATGTTGAACTCAAGGTCTAGCTTTTCTTTAAGAGCCTTTTTTAGAATGAACAAGTCACCATAAGAAAGCCTCTTCATATTAAGGGTTACGTTGTAGCTCTCATTAACCAAACCCTTCTTCGGATTTGGTTTCTCAATTACGAATGATCCATCACACATGTACAAAATAGATAGAGCTTCTGCGTCCAACATTTTAAGTGCGTGCGGATCAATACCTTTGTACTTACCTGTGTAGACCCGACTGTGTATTTGAGTAAGGAGAGGATGTCTATTACTCTCAAGTCGTAGTTGTGGCTTACGCATACAACCATCTACATTGTAATCTTTACGCTCAGATATACGGCACCCCGTCAACTGCTCAAGGACATCTTTACAAAAGAAGATATAATCTTTGTTTTCTTCTTTCATATTCATAATGAACTGAGCATTTGTTCCATCTGTCCGTTTTGATGGAAAATACAATCCTCCATCGCCCATGACAATATAGCTAATCAATTTAACAAGTTCTTTTTTATTCAAAGTTTCCATAGTCTCTACACTCCCCATATCGGGTTAGCACGGGATTGTCTTCGCCATTGCGCGGTCAGAGTTTCCCCGTTTTTAGGTTAGTTATTCAAAGTGGATTACTCCACTAGGCCGCTCGTTGTTCAGTGAACAGTCAACGGATTGTAGCAAAACTCTTTGTTCTCACTAAAGATAAAGCCCGGCTCTCCCACCTGCTTTACACTCTTCATGATATTGGCCCATTCTTCACGGGTTACGTCATCACGAATCAGCATTACACTGTTGTTACTACGCCCGCGTTGAGGATTAGTGATATACCAGTCACCAGTTTTAGCATTAAGCATCTCTTCATCTTCTTTGCTGAAGAGGCAGATAGTTGCACTACGACGAACACCACCGGAAAGAACTGCGTCACTCATGTGCATAACGAAATCATAAGCCGTAATAGATTTCATTGCAACAGCTTCTTTTGCATCTCCAATTTGAGTGTCAAGCAGGGCTTCGCATTTCTGCAAAGCAGCCCGAAGACCATCTGGCCCCGGTGCTTTAAAGCCACCGCTAATCTCTGCACCTTTTGGACGAATCTTACTGAAGTCAAAGTGAACCTTACAACCTTTGAACTCAGGAAACTCCCCGCCATCTTCAAAGTAACTACTCAGCAAGACGCCGAATGCGTCAGCCCACCCTTCAATAG
>CAZHLQ010000123.1:0-2334 GCA_964533235.1 uncultured Gudongella sp.
ACATAGTGATAGGTCCTTCCCTCCAGCTTCTTCTCCCTGTCCTCCCGGATCTTTTCCAGTTCTGCCAGCAGAAGGCTGTCCATCTCCCCCTGAAGCTCATAGGCCCGGATATAGTCCTCCCGCGAAATCTCCTGGCGGGTCAGTTCCGAAAGCAAATCATAAGCCGCAGAGAACTTCTCTTCCTGAACCAGCCGATAATAGCGGTCCAGCACCTCCTCCGGATCCTCTTGGGGCACAGCCGTACAGCCAGCTGCCAGGAAGAGGAAGGAAAGGAATAGGGGAAGTAGCCATTTCTTCAAGATCAATCTCTCCTTTAAAGGCCCTTGGGAAAGAAGCCTGTTATCTTCTCAAGAGATTATATCACTGATACCCCCTCTGGAACAAGCCCGGATTCAAAGAAGCCCTCCCTGCCCACAGCCTAATCCCGTATCTGTGCAAGTGCTGCCTGGAGATTATGGTGGGATTCCTGAACCATGAAAGCCTCCTCATCCGGCATCAGGCCTTGAAGGAAGTCATGAATCATTTCCGCATTTTCAGGAGAGAGAAGCAGGAAAAGGGCCTCCAGAATCCCGGATTTCACCTTGATGCCCGCATCCTTATATAGTTCCAGAATCTTATGCAGGGCACAGCCCGGATCCAGAAGGCACATAGACTCATAACAGGCCAGCCGTGCCAGGGCGCTGCGTTCCCCTGGAAGAAGCTCCTGACAGATGATCCTGTGAAGCGCCTTGGGGGCCCGCTTCCCCCAGCCTGCAGCCAGAGCCCGCACAGCAGCAGCCCGGACCTTGCCTGCAGGGTCTGCTGCCGCCAGACACAGAAGAGCCTCTCTTGCTTCCGGAGACAGCGGCTTCATCCCCAAGGCTTCTGCAGCATATTCCCTGACCGCTGTATGGCTATCCTTCAGAAGGTTCAGCAGAGCCTCTCTCCCGATCCCCCCACGGCCCAGAAGCAGGCAGGCCTCCCGGCGGATCAGGGGGGAAGTAGATCGGGTCATCCGCACCAGGACCTCTTCCATAGAACCAAGAGCCCCAGGCTCCATCTCCCCCAAGGTACCCAGCAGGCCGAATATTTCTTTTCTGGTAAGTATTGACATGAGACACCCCCTTATCACCTTCCCATCATAAAAAGAGAAGGCCCGTCATGCAAGAGGATTGTCACGAGATGTCGTCCCTATGTCACCAATTGCATTCTCCTTCCGGAGCAGTGGATGCAGCCTCTTCCGGCGCAGCCGGGACAGCGGCAGCAGCTCCCCGTTCTGAAGGAGGATCTGGTTCCCCTGAAGGCCTTCCACCGCCTCAAGATTCAGGAGGTAGGAGCGGTGGATCCGCACAAAGCCCCTGCCGGAAAGGCGCCGCTCCTCCTTCTCAATGGAACCGTAAATCTCATAGCGCTCCCCTCTGGTACGGATGACCAGCTTCCTGCCAAAGGACTCCAGATAGAGGATATCCCCAAGGGCTAAGCGCTTCCCGGTACCCCTCAGCATCAGGGAATAAATGGGCGCTTTAAGAGCCGCCCGTTCCAGAACTCTGTAAAAAGCCTCATCGGAAAAAGGCTTGATGAGATAATCCCTGAAGCCCAAAGAATAGCCTGATGGGGAGATCCGCCCAGAAGCAAGCAGGACCAGATAGGCTTCCCGATCCAGCTGGCGGATCCTTCTGCATAATTCAGGAGAAGGGGGATCCCCGGGACCTGTTTCTATAAGGTGAAGCTGGAAGCGCTCCCCTCCTTCCAGGGCTTCCAGAAGGGCTTTTTTGGAGAAGAAGGAGCGGAGGCTCCATGTTTCGGGACAGTCTTCCACAAGAGAAGCGCACCGCTGGTGCAGCCCCTCTTCTCCTACGCATACAGCCATAATATATGGCGCCTTCCTCATCCCGCCCTCCTTATTTGTAAACTGTTCATTTTATATACCCATTATACCCGATACCCCTGCTTCCGTAAAGGAAAACCCCCGGGATTCCCGGGGGTCCGAAGATGGAAGGCTCTGTTTCAGTTTTGCTTGTTTTTTCTGGCTTTATCCTGATACATGGCCCGATCGGCTTTTTCAAGAAGGGCTTCCAGACTCTCCCCCTCTTCTGGATAGAGGGCTCCTCCACCGGCCAGGGAGACAGCCACCATCACCCCTTCCAGCTGGGAGGGTTTCCCCGTCTCTTCCCGGATCCTCCGGAGGACAGCTTCCAGATCTTCCCTTCCGGAAACCTCCTCCAGGAAAATGGCAAATTCATCCCCGCCATAGCGGCAGAGGAGATCCTTCCTGCGCAGCGCTCTGCGGATTCCTGCAGCCGCCTCCCGAAGGACCTGATCCCCAGCAGGATGGCCATAGGTATCATTGATCAG
>CAZHLQ010000124.1:0-2578 GCA_964533235.1 uncultured Gudongella sp.
TTGCACTGATCATGGGTGGCATTATGGCAGCTATATTCGGGTTTTTGATCGGAGCACCTGTATTGAAGCTTACTGACGACTATTTAGCCATAGCGACCCTGGGATTTTCTGAGATCATCAGAGTAGTCATAATCAACCTACAGACCATAACGAATGGAGCTCTTGGACTTAAGGGCATTCCGCAGCATACAAACGAAGCTATCGCAGAGCTGTTTGGGGTCTCCCCAAAGACAAATCTTCTCTGGGCGGGGGTTGCCGCCATTCTTACCATATTTATCATGATCCGACTGATGGAAGGAAGCTATGGCAAGGCCTTTAAAGCTATAAGAGAGGACGAGATCGCAGCCAGGTCCATGGGTATCAACCTTTTCAAGCATAAGGTTATGAGCTTTACGATCGGCTCCTTCCTGGCAGGAGTAGGAGGGGGACTTCTGGCTGTATCACTTGGAACCATAGACCCGACTCTGTTCAAATTCGCTCTGACCTTCAATATCCTCCTAATAGTTGTATTAGGTGGGATGGGCAACATAAAGGGTACAGTCGTCGCAGCCATAGTAGTAACCATAGCTATGGAGGGACTGAGATTCCTGGATGCAGCGATGAACCTTGGATTTATGACCACACCGGCTCTTCCGGGGCTAAGAATGGTTGTATTCTCACTGATCCTGATGTTCGTTATCATCTTCAAGAAGGACAATATATTCCTTACGACATATATGAAAGTGAGGGCTCGATATGCTAAAAATCAATAATGTGACCATGAGGTTTGGTGGCGTTGTTGCGGTTAACAGCTTCGACGCCCATATAGACAAGGGAGAGATAGTTGGTCTTATTGGACCAAACGGTGCCGGGAAGACTACAGCGTTCAACATGGTAACAGGGGTATACAGACCAACTGAGGGTACGATATCCTATTTGCCTGAAGGCAAAGAGATAGACATAACAGGGATGAGACCTGACAGGATAGCTGATATCGGTATATGCAGGACCTTCCAGAATATAAGGCTTTTCAAGGATCTTCCCGTGGAGGACAATGTATTTATTGGGAGTCACCTGAGGCTTAAAAGCGGAATACTTCCATCCATTTTCAGAACTCCAGGCTATGTCAACGAGGAGAAGGCAATGATGGAAAAGGCTCATTACCTTCTCGAAAAGGTCGGACTTTACGACCAAAGGAAGGAAAAGGCTTATTCTTTGGCATATGGCATGCAAAGAAGGCTTGAGATCGCAAGAGCACTTGCAACAGATCCAAAGCTGCTGCTTCTTGATGAGCCAGCAGCCGGGATGAATCCACAGGAGACGCAGGACCTTATGGGCTTCATCAGATCTATTAAGGATGAGTTTGGTCTTACCATATTCCTGATAGAACACCACATGGAGGTCGTCATGGGGATATGCGACAGGATATATGTGCTTGACCACGGCATTAACATAGCAGAAGGAAACCCTGCGGATATCCAGAACAATCCAAAGGTAATCGAAGCTTATCTGGGGGTGGAGTAATGCTTTCCATTAAGGATCTATACGTTAGCTACGGGGGCATCAAGGCTCTCAGAGGGATAAACATTGACATCGAGGAAAATAAAATAGTTACGCTTATCGGTGCCAATGGAGCTGGAAAGTCGTCAACTCTAAGGGCTATAATGAACCTGGTAAAAAAGGAGTCAGGGACCGTCACCTACAATGGTGAAGACTTTACGAACCTTAGGACCATGGACATCGTTAAGAAGGGGATAGTTCTTTCTCCAGAGGGAAGAAGGGTTTTTGCAAATCTCACTGTTGAGGAAAACTTGATCCTTGGGGCTTATACAGTCAAAGAAAAAGCAGCAATAGATAAAGAAATGAAGAAGGTTTATGAGCTATTCCCGCGACTTCAGGAGAGAAGCTGGCAAAAAGCCGGAACTCTTTCTGGTGGAGAACAGCAGATGCTTGCGGTTGGAAGAGCGCTTATGGTCAAGCCCAAGGTACTGATGCTGGATGAGCCTTCACTTGGACTTGCACCCCTTTTGGTCAAGGATATCTTTGAGATAATCAAGGAGCTCCACAGACAAGGGAATACAATACTGCTTGTAGAGCAGAACGCTAAGAAAGCGCTTGAAGTGGCGGATTATGCCTACGTATTAGAGACAGGGCAGCTGACCCTGCAGGGCGAAGGAAAAGAGCTGCTGAACGACGAAAAGGTAAAGGCAGCATATTTGGGAGAGGCGAAGTAAACCAGTGAACAATGCACAATGAACAATGAACAATGAACAATGAACAATGAACAATGAACAATGAACAATGAACAATGAGCCAAGAACTAAGAGATCAGAAGAAAGCTGGTAGTAGGTAGTGGGTAGTTGTTAGAAAAACCTTTGATTCTTCGGCAAGCCTTAGAATGACAACACTTTTGTCATCCTGAACGAAGTGAAGGATATTAAGAAGCTAAGAGACAAGAGCTAAGTAAATTCTTTTTCTCTATTCATTATTCACTATTCACTGTTCACTGCGCCAAAGGCGCCGTGATTGTAATACTACTGTAACCATAATTCCCCCGACCTTGGGTATAAATCCACCATAAGGAAGGGGGATTATTGTA
>CAZHLQ010000125.1:0-6615 GCA_964533235.1 uncultured Gudongella sp.
ATACGGTGTAGGATCCACAGATACTGTGCTGTCTGTAGTTCCCTTATCATATAGAATATTCAGGATCTCATACTGGCTGCTTCCCAGTACTTCACCAAAATGTTCCACCTTGTAAGGAGTATCCAAAGCCGGTATCCACTTTGCATAAAGCTCTAAATCTAAATTTGGCATGGTTTCAGGGAAAGTGAAACTTTGGGTCAAGTTTTCATCTGAGTACCAACCACCAAATATATATCCCTTTTTAACAGGGTCAGCAGGAGATGCTATTGACGCACCATATCTTTTGATCATAATCGGAATGCTGCTTCCACCCTTTGAATGAAATACAATAACATAACCATCATTTAAATTGTCCCAATACAAATTGATTCTAATGCTAATTGGCTTAGATGTCCACGCAAGAGGTTGGTTGATCCAGCTCACTACCATTTGGCCCTCCAACTGAATGTCCTTTTCGGAAGGTGTAATCGTCAGGCTATTGGTGCTTCTGTCATAGCTGAATTTGTCATTGGTCATCTCAATTGTAAAATAATCCTCAGAATCATCGTAAATCTTGGTGTCGCTATCGCCTGTCTTTAGATCAAGATATAGCATCTCAAAAATGCTGTCTGGAACAAATGTCTTCTTAACAGCCTTCTTCATAGAAAGCTCAGGCGCTTCATCTTCCTCATAGGCAAAGTCTTGTATGTTTTCCCGCATACCCGCAGACCATAATGGCCATTCGTTCTCATACAGGGTTGGATTGTATGAGAATGTTCCTGCAAAGGCCTGGGCTTCAAAGGCGATTTCCAAATAAATGCCCAGCTCAAAATAAAGGGCTCCAGACCACTCACTCTCCCTTCCTGTAGAAGCTTTGTAGGTCAATTTGTAAAAGAAGTACCCATACATCTTGATATAGGCTCCTGCCTCCGCAGAAAATCCGGCGCTTCCAAACTTTTCATCAAAGAGGCATATTTTTATTTCAGCGCTTATTCCGGCTCTCAGCCCCAAGGTACCCATAACGTAGAAGATAAATTCATATTGTTCCTCTTCTAAGTCAATAACATCGCTGGTTACACTTTTATCGAAAACCCCCACATGATAAGTATAGCGCTTTGCTGTCTTATACCAGAACTCCGCTCCTATGGAAATATTCATGTTCGCTTGGATAACAAAATTGATTTCCATCTTTATTTCAATGATCAGGATGGGTGGGATCTTGTAGCCATACTCATAGATTTCCTTCTCTACCAAGGTCACCCAGTCGCTTTCTGTCTCCATCATCGCTTTGTATCTCTCGATCAGATCATTTGCCGGATCATCCTCTTCTTCCTCGCTTCCAAGGCCTTCCTTGACCTCATCCACCAGTCCCTTGAGCTCTTCAACGATGTCAGATAACTCTTCATCTTCCGTCCATTTATCGTCTGCATATTCCTTTGTAACTATGCTCGCATGGAATTTCAGTCCTGTATAATTGAACAGGTCAATGTTGGCTGTAACCTCATATTCAGCAATGTATGGGAATATGAACCACCACTCCCAGCGAGCTCTACCATCTACATTTATGCCCAGGTGAACCTCTTCCTCGAATTCACCGGTAAGAGTTATGACTATTTGTGCATCCCCGTCTTCCGGATTCTTAGGAGCTATGGTTATCTCTGCCGTGATTTTCAAAGTAAGTCGAAGACCAGATGTGTCCTCGAAATGCTCAAGCTCCTTTGAGATGGATGCCTCCGGCTGCTCGACTTTCACGTCGACCTTCATTCCTCCATCGTCCATAAGTCTAACATCATCAAGGCTTAAATTTTCTCCGTTTTGATTTAATATCTGGAAATTTCTTAGTTCAAAGTCTTCAGAGATCTTTGTGAATGACTCAGTTTCCAATGCCAAGGCAGCAAGATAATAGCCGGCATCTTCAGCAAAGCCACTATCTACTGCCTGCTGTTCGATTTGACTTTCCAAAGCTTCTGTGTCAACATCTTTTAATAATTCATCCCCGTCAATTTTTTCAGTGTTATACATGTCCATAGCAGCAAGCATTTCTTCTAATGTCACTTCTTCAAAGTCTATTATGTATGAATCGCCATTGACGGTTACCTCTGTTATCAAACCAAGCCCTTCCTGCTTAGGAGGAGTAGTTCCATTTAAATTTCCGTCATAAAAGGAGATATAGTCGCCTTTATCCACTGTGGTTTGGGAGTCAAGTCCTACAGCAGCATAAATATCGTTTGAGAAATCCATTACATCTTTACCTACAGTGATAGAATAGTCGTTCCTATTTCCATCAGTGTCTGCATCTACAGGAACAGGCAGCACATCAGGCGTGAACAAAACATTCTCAATATCGGCAGTTTTATAACCGTAGCTGGAGCCGTTTACAGATGTAATCTCTACATAGGAAATACCGCCGTCTGAGCCTACACGCGTATCATCCAGCACACGCTCGCTGGGGTGCATACCTTCGTAGATCGTGACGGTATCCCCAATGGCTAAAGAACCTTCGCCATTATATGTAAATGTACCATCAACCATAGCTCCTGGTCCACTGCCACTTTCTGTAACGGTCATAGGTGTTGTGCTGATAGATTTTGTGCTGGAACCATTTTCTATGATATTACTGATGTCCTTAAACTTGATGAATTTAATTTTCTCGTTCAGACTTAAATTGAAAACATCTTGCTTTTTGATTGTGAAGTTAAAAATGCGTGTTTCCTGAGGGAAATCTTCAAAAATAAGCCTCTCATCATCAAGAGTAAGCTTATATGATGAACCTTCTTCGAATCCAGGCTGCTCTTCTCCGCCTTCACCTTTGTAATTCAAGCCGGATACTATAAAATCCGAACCACGCTTGGTGATTTCTATCCAATCTTTATCCTCGGCAGAGTTTAAATTCTTAACAGTAACAAGGTATTTGACCTCGTCAGCCGTCATAGAGTCTAAACCTATTATGGTAATCGTAAAATCCTTGCTTTGGTCAAGGGCACTGGCAAAGCGTTTTGTCTCATCTTCAGCAAGAGGTACGGCAGCGCCCCACTTTGCATATAGTGTGAGATCTTCACGTACAACATCATTGCTTCCAACCAGTTTTGTAAGGTCCTTATCATAATACCAACCACCAAACACTGCACCTTCCTTGTATGGAACAGGTAAATTAGATAACTTCCCTCCTTCACGTCGAGAAAAACCTTCTACAAAGCTTCCACCATTGCTGTTAAAAGTCAACTTATAATACGTGGCTGAACTACTGCCATTATCTCCTGAATTACTGCCTTTATCTTTTGTAGGGTCATTGATTTTGGCCAAGTCAGTGTATGTCTGCTTAACCAGCTTGTTGACTCGAACCGAAAATGCTGCAGCCTCGGCACGAGTAGCGTTACTTTTAGGGTTAAAATTACCCTGATTATCTCCTTTAAGAAGTCCCGCCTTCCAAAGCTTTAATACAGCCTCTTGTGCCCAGGGAGAAATCTGATTTATGTCCTTTGGTAAAGTATTTACGGTGTTTTCAGGATAAGAAATGCCATAGGCATCAAAATATCTCACAGTAAATGCAGCCACCTGCTCTCGAGTTATTGTGCTGTTAGGACTAAATTTATTATTACCTGTCCCTTGGGTGATCCCTTTTTCCACTGCCCAAATAACGTATGGTACGTAATACGCATTTGATTCCAGATCAGTAAAGTAAGGGTTATTTAAAGAACGATTGTTATCTAATTGAGCAATCCGACCCATAATTGTTACATACATGGCTCGTGTCATGGAGCCGTGAGGATGAAAATAATCCTTAGTGATACCAGAGAATATATTTTCATTGACAGCTTCCCTTACAGACTCATAAAACCAATCAGAAGTAGAAACATCATTAAACGTGACACTGTTATAAGCCTGCAATGCATAGGCTAATTCTGCCACAGGGCTTAATATAATGGATAAGCAAAGCAACATACTTAGAATTCTAATTTTCATTTTACTCCTCCTGTGGTTATTGTTCGATTCATTTAAAATAAAGAATAATACCTTTCATATGCCATATATATTAGCAAAAAATGGTTCTTTAAAAATAACTTTGGTGAAATTGCTATCATTTTAGGGGAAATTGCATAAAAGGAATAAAAAAACCCTCTGACTGATAAAGTGCACCACAAAAGTTAGACAAAAATCCGATATTGGGAGGTGTATTTTTATATTGCAAAGTACTATAAAAATACATAACAAAAATAATTAAATACATACTAAAAGGACTGAGTCCCGTAGAGTACAGGATTCAATCCTCTTTAGATACTTAACTAATATGCCTGACTCTTTGGGGTCAGATCAATTCTAGCAGTCTTTACTTATAAAGAGATCTTAGCAGCATTATCTCCTTTTTATAGCCCTCGATATCATTTGGAGTCTCCAGAACAAATGGAAGATCACGCAGACTTGGGTGGTTTATGAGCCTCTCAAAGGTATCAATGCCCAGGGTACCTTCCCCGATTTTTGCATGTCTGTCCTTGCCACTCCCTCTTTCATTTATACTGTCATTTATATGCACAGCCTTAAGCCATTTAAGACCGATCACCCTATCGAACTCCTCCAATACTCCGTCTAGGTCGTTTACAATGTCATAGCCTGCATCGCTTATATGACAGCTGTCTATGCAAATGCCCATACTATCCTTGTGCTCTACACCGTCAAGTATCCTTTTTAGTTCTTCGAAGCTCCTTCCAAGCTCAGTCCCCTTACCAGCCATTGCCTCCAGCAGTACTATTGTCTTCTGTTCCTTCCACATGACCTTGTTGAGCAGCTCGATCACAAGCTGTATCCCCTCGTCTATCCCCTGACCAACATGACTTCCGGGATGAAAATTATAAAAAGTCCCAGGCAGCAGTTCAAGCCTTTGAAGATCATCCCTCATTACCTCCTCGGCAAATTGCCTTACTTTCTCATCCTTTGAAGCAGGATTCAGTGTGTATGGGGCATGAGCAAGAGCACCATAAATATCATTCTCCTCCATAAGCTTTCTAAGCCGTAAGACATCAGCCGGATCTATATCTTTTGCCTTACTGCCTCTGGGATTTCTCGTGAAAAACTGAAAATAATTAGCTCCTATAGACAGAGCCTCTACACCCATTGCCTCGAAGCCCTTTGATACAGATAAGTGACAGCCTAATTTTAGCATTTTGACCTCCTAATATAAAACGTTATTTTGGTTTATACCCTAATTTAATTGAAAGAAATGCGAAATCCTTGTTGATTTATTGTCAATATGGTTATATCATTGTACTAAAGTGCCCTGTAATTGATGCCAATATACAAAATAATAACTACAATTGTGCTATTATGGGTATAAATTTAAGGTGAGAAAAAATGATTGGGAGATGATTATTTGAGAACTCTGATTAAAAATGCAAAAATTTTCGTAGAAAAAGGACACTTTGTTGAATCACTGCTTATTGAAAACGGTTTGATAATTAAGTCAGGCAATCTTTTCGACATGGAAGGGGAAGCATATGACAAGCTTATTGACATGGAGGGAAAAACGATTCTTCCTGGACTTAATGACAGCCATCTTCATATTGCAATGAAGGGCGCGGCAATGAATTCATGTGATCTTATACCAGCTAGATCCATTGACGATATCGTCATGCTGGGTAAGGAGTTCCTGGCTAAGAACCCGGATATGAAGGCAATGCCTGGAAGGGGTTGGAATCAGGACTATTTCGCAACAGGTGAAAAAAGGATGATAAACAGGTTTGATCTGGATAAGATATCAACTGAGATTCCCATTGTATTCGAAAGAACATGCGGTCATGTTGGAGTAGGTAACACCAAGGCTCTCGAGCTCTTAGGAGTCGATGAAAATACACGAGTTGACGGTGGAGAAATAGAAATCGGCGAAGACGGAAAGCCTAATGGAATATTCAATGAAAATGCCGTCCAGCTCATTAGAAAGGCTATCCCTGAGAAGGACATGGCTACCAGAGAAAAGGAATTTACAATGGCAATGGACTACGCAGTCAGCCAAGGCTTGACCTCTGTACAGGCATGCGATGTTATGGGAAAGGACTACAGGGAGGTATTCCAGCTTCTTCATGACCTTTATAATGAAGGAAAGCTGAAATTCAGATACAGACATCAATATAATTTCCAGGACATTGAGGATTTTAAGGAATATTTGAAATCTGAGCATGTTGAAGGAAAGTACGATGAGCTTTTCTTCTCAAAGGGTGCCCTAAAGCTATTCAAGGATGGTTCTCTTGGCGCCAGAACAGCTTATATGAAGAAGGAGTATGCTGATGCTCCAGGTATTATTGGTGTTGAGGCGCTAAGTGATGACCAGCTTCAGGCATTGGTTGACCTTGCTGTTGAAAACGACATAACAGTTGTCACTCATGCCATAGGAGATGCTGCAGTTGAAAGCGTTATGAATGCTTATGAGAATACTATGATCGACGGCAAAAATCCTCTGCGCCATGGGATCGTCCACAATCAGATAACAAGTATGGAGCAGCTGGAAAGACAAACAAGACTTCAAATTCCGGTAATGTATCAACCAATCTTTCTGGATTATGACAATCGTGTCATCGAGGACAGAGTAGGAAAGGAGCTTGCAAAAACCTCCTATGCCTTCAATACCCTTTATAAGATGGGAGCTCC
>CAZHLQ010000126.1:0-4018 GCA_964533235.1 uncultured Gudongella sp.
GGTTACTGGCATCATAATCATTGCCATTGCAACCATCGGAATAACCGCAGCAAACAATGCTAAATGTATTGGTAAAACTGAAGCAACCCAACCACCTTCAGTATAACACCAGGATGCTATACCAATAGCTGATGCCGTTAAAGCCAGTGCTTTAAAACTATATATTCTTTCATTTCCCAGTATAGGGGCTCTACCCATGTAGACTTCTTCTTGCAGCATGTCCCTTACTGATTCTTTTCCCTTAGACATTTTATACTCCTTTCGTCAGTAATTATTTGATAACTAAGTAAATACATGATAAACAATAATAATCGAAGCAAAACATGCTATCCCAAGTAAAACCGCCATGACTTTGCTTGTCTTTGACATTGCAGGAACAAATTCATAGTCTGGGCTTTCCATTATTTCAACACGTCTTTCTATTTCCTTTTGCACTTCGTCAAGGTAGACATCTCTATCTTCAACTTGAACCTTATTATCTTCCATTTGCTTTCTCCTTTCCTAAAATAATTAACATCTCTCTTACCTATGTATTGCCTTAAATGAGCCCTTGGCCCTCTAAAACCTATTATATTCCCCTATATATATATTACTTTTGTAGAGGATTTACACTAGCCTGCTTGTTGGACTAGTTCGATTTCTATCCCGTCAGGATCTTTTACAATGGTCCACCATTCTGGTCCTGCCTCAGTCTCGTATGATAATGGTTTACTATTTACTTCTAAACCCAGCGATCGAAACTTTTCAACCCATGCCTCTATATCGTCAACAAGGTAGGATATGTGGTGCTTTCCAAAGTTATTTAAGGGGGCTACCTCTTTACTTGTAGGAGCCGGTGCCCCGAATTCTACCAACTCTATTAGTTGACCTGGTTTTACTTCAAGCATACAAACTCTATGACTGTGGTCAGGAAATCCCAAAGCTTTTCCCTCCTCTGGGTCGTCCACCAGTGGACATGGATTCTGGATAATCTTAAAACCTAAAATCCCATTATAGAACTCTAAAGATTTTTCTATGTTCCTTACACATATACCTGTGTGTCCTACACCTAATATTTTCATTTTTTTGCTCCTCTCTAGTCTGCTTGGACTTCAAATTAAACTTTTCTATAGACAATTCGCCCATCTACCATTGTCATTAATGCCTTTACATCTTGCATTGCCTCTAAATTGTTTTGGTTTTCTACGATGTCTTTTTCTAATACGGTAATATCTGCTCGTTTACCCGCCTCTAGCACACCAATTAGGTGATCCATTTTTCCAGCGTATGCCCCACCTGATGTGTAGGCATTTATTGCCTCAAAGACAGATATTCTTTCCCATGGATTCCAACCACCCTTGGGAGTTCCATTATTGGTAAGCCTATTCACAGATCTGTAAATTCCCCTTGTTGGATTCAGCGGGGCTACTGGGCTGTCTGTGCCAAAGGCCAAAGATCCACCAGCTTTAAGTATGGTGCCAACTGGGTAAGCATAATCCATTCTTTTTTCCCCAAGAATGGCATGAAATGGGTGGTCTTCAAAAACATATTTTGGCATATGCTCTGGTTGAAGAGAGGCAATTACTCCTAGTTCCCCAAAACGTTCTATGTCTGTGGGAAAGATTACCTCTACGTGTTCCACGCAATGCCTGTTTCCTCTTTGTCCATTAATCTTCAAAGCATTCTCAAAAGCGTCTAGGCAAGAACGGACCCCTGCATCTCCACAAGCATGTATCCTAACTTGGATATCATTCTTGTCGAAATCTTGAATTTTTTCAAATAACTCTTGTCTTTCTATTAAGGGTGCACCAAATTCACCATTTTTGTCCGAATACTCTTCTAACATATAGCCTGAGTGGCCTTGAGGTGTTCCGTCAATAAAAGCCTTAACACCATTGCACTTTAGCATGTCATCCTTATACTTCTTCATTATTTCTGCTATCTCTGATGAACTCTTTACGAATTCTAAGGAAAAGAATATCCTGGCATTTAACTGATTGCTATCAAGAAGATGCTGATATGCTTTGTAGTTAACTCCAGAGACACCTATTACATCTCCAAGGCTGGTGATTCCATATCTATTCGCCTCTTCAATAAAAGCCTTTGCATATTCGGCAATCTCAGCGTCATCCATCATTTCAAATATTTTATCTTGAATTTCATATACTGCGCCTTCATGAAGGTAGCCTGTAGGATTCCCTTCTTTGTCTCGGTAATACTTACCACTTGGTGGATCTGGGGTATCCTTGTTAACACCGAAAAGTTCAAGTGTTTTACTATTAACCCATGCTCCGTGGCACTCTTTGTTTAGCAAGAAAACTGGTGTGTCTGGAAAGTATTTATCAAGGCTTTCTTTTCTAGGGGCTTGTTTTTTATCCCAGAGAATCTCATCCCAAGCTCCACCCATAATAAATTCTTTATCCGGGAAGTCGCTATTGACTTCCCACAATGTTTTTGCTGCTTCTTCTTCAGATTTTGTAAATCTCAAGTCTCCGTCTCTTAAGATAGTGGCCGTGTTTACAAGATGAACATGATAGTCACAGAAACCTGGCATAATGAAGGAATCCCCATAATCTTCAAGGTCAAATTCTTCCATCATTTGAGGGGTCACATCTTTTTCCTCTATAACAGCCTTAATTGTACTTCCGACTATGAACACATACCCATCAAGAATTTTTTCTTCTTTTCCTGTATATATACATGTACTTTTTAAAGCCAATTTTGACATGAAAATCTTTCCTCCCTAATCTAATCAATATCCTGTAAATCTAGCCCTCTATTAATGTTTCTTGCCATTTATATGGATATCCTGTTGCCATCATCCTATCAATGAATACTTCAGGGTCTAATTGATCTGCAAATATAATGCCTTTTTCCATATCATTCTTGCCAAGCATTAATGTACCAATGGCTAGAGGTAATGAAACGTATACCAATGCGGTACCAAATAGTTCTTTTAATTTTGGCCCTGGTGCATTCATCTTAGGACAATTAGCTTTCCAAGTAACTTTTTTATTGTCCTTCATTCCGCTTACTTCAACTATTAATTCAATAAATGCCGTTTTGTCTGCATATTCTAAGTCTTTATCATCTACAGAAAATATTTTATCTGCAGGAGTTGGAATAAGTGAGGTGACAACATCTAAAGGCTTAACCTTACAACCATCTACATCTATTTCTTCTTCAGAACAAAGACCTAGAGCATATAGGATTGCTGGTTGGTACATCATATAATATTTGAAGTCTACATTTTTAACACCTTGGAAAGTTAAAGGCATGCTGTAGTTTTCTTCATGAGAGTGATGTGTAATAGGTAGTTCGCCTACAGGTTCTGGGAATTCGCACATTTCCAAGCCGCCAAATGGAGGGTATTCAACAAATTCACCATCTTCTAATGCGAATGTTGGGCTTGCGCAGTCTACAAGGGCTTGCTTAGGAGACCAGCCTGGGTTCCATGGTCTTGTAACCCAATCAAATGGATGTTCTCCCGGTAATTTTGCAGCTTTACCAATACGCATTTTTATAGATTCAACGGAGTCCATACGGTTAGCAAATCTTCTAGCCAGAACATTTGTCCAACCAGGAGCAAAACCACATCCAAATAATGCAGTTAGGTTTGCTTCTTTGAATTCTTTGCATAAGGTCAAATCTTCTAAAGGTGTTTTGTCTAAGATTTCATCCCAATATGGTTTGTCAAAGGCGGTGTTAATATAGTTAGCCTTTGCCATCAAAGCACCTTTCATTACAAAGGGAACCATCCAAGGCATTACCATATCTACTACTACATCGTAGCCTTCAGCTGCTTTTGCCACTTCTTCTGGCTTAGTTGCATCAATTTTTTCAGTGGTTATTTTATTACCACCTATATTTTTTGCAACCATCTTAGCAGCTGACTCATCTTGGTCTACTAATTTTATTTCTTTAATTTCCTTTTGTCTTGCTAGAATGGAAGCGCACGAACCACCCTGTCCACCAGCTCCAATAATTACTACTTTCATTAGCTGTTCCCCCTATATAATTGTTTAACTTATTTAAAGAC
>CAZHLQ010000127.1:0-8429 GCA_964533235.1 uncultured Gudongella sp.
TCCCTATAGCAATATTTGTGCTGAGCTGGGGTCGGCACGACCGGTGGAGGGCGGTTCCATTATGTGGGTTAAGGAGGCCTTGGGAGAGTTGTGGTTTCCCATAATGGTATTTACCAACGTTATATGGGCGTTAGTATGTAACTCTGTTTATGTTGTTCTTTCAGTAAATTATCTGGGCAATATTGTGGAATTAACAGATGCCCAGGCTTACATTATCAAGCTTTTAATGGTCCTTATATTCTTTATTATAAATGTTGTAGGACTGAAAGAGGTCAGTGTGGTCAGCACTGTTCTTTCTATTTTGATTATCCTGGTATTTGCTTTTGTGGCTATTGTAGGCTTTGCCAACTGGAACTTCAGCCCCATTGAGCCCTTTATGTCAGAGGAGTATGACGGACTTCTTGGAGCAATAGGTGCAGGTATTGCAATAGGTGTGTGGATGTATTCGGGGTTTGATGAAATCTCACTTATGGCAGGAGAGATAAGGGATGCAAGAAAAGTAATTCCTAAAGCATTGATGATAGTAGTTCCCTTAATCAGCCTTACTTATTTGCTTCCTACTATTGGAGGACTCGCTACTGTAGGAAACTGGGAAAGCTGGACTACAGAGCCCGGCGGCGTGGGATATGCAACAGTTCTTACTCAAAACCTGAGTCCTGTGTTTGGAATAATATTTATGATAGTCGCTATTCTTGGACAGTTATCCATATTTAATGTCTGTATAGCAACAGGCGGAAGATGCATACTGATTCTTTCGGATCAAAACTTCGGACCTAAGTTTTTGGCAAGGTTAACGAGAAAGAAGGGTACTCCATATGTAGGACTTGTTATCGTTGCCATAGTTACTGCCTTATTAATACCTTTTGATTTTACATTCTTGGTGCTGGTGGAAGTATTCTTTATGGTCACTGTTGTAGCTTTAACAACTATTGCGGCCATGATTCTTAAGAGGCGTATTCCAAAGGAAGAGGTTCCTTTCCAAACACCGGGCGGAAAAGTCGGCCATACGATTATGGCAGTGGTAATTATTGCAATATGTGTATTTACTATTTTGTCAAACGGGACAGACTGGTTCCTTGGAGGCCTTCTGTGGATTCTTGCAGTGCCCTTGCTTTACCTAATTTTTAAGAGGCTTTACAAGGGGTCCACTGTTATGGAACCTGAGCTTTACCCCATAAATCCCAAGACTAAGCTGGGTTTTGGAGATCTTCAAAGAATCGGAAAAACTTATGTAGGAATCGGACTCTTTTCCACCTTTTCCAGATTTTTCCTAGGCTGGTATGAAGGTGAGTGGGGTCATGAGTACTATTTAGAAGAGTATGAAGAAGGTTTGTTCAGCAATTTCGATCTTATGCTGAAAGTAATTCTGATAGTAGGTATTGCCACAATTATAGCCGGGCTTGTTTTCTATATGGCAGGGAAGAAGATTGAAAAATAATTTCTTCGGATTTAATGCAAGGGTGATTGCTCAATGCAATCTTTTGGGTTACCATTCTTGTATATAATGTGTGTTCTTAGGATTTGAAAGGAGGAGACAGATTGGTTAGAAAAGGACATAAGTTTAAAAGAGTAACATTGTTTGTATTGGTTCTACTTCTTATGTCTGTCATGTTTTCAGGTTGCGCCAATGAGCAGGACAATCAGGCGGATTTGGTAAATGTGGGAATCTCATGGTGTGAAGACATAGATACAGATGAGTACGGAGAGGACCTTGCGGCTTACATTGAAGCTGTAACCATGGCCTTAGGCAACCCTGTGCTTCTGTCCTTGTTTGAGACAGAGGATCAGGTGGAAGAGGCTCTTGATACTATCGATGTACTGATTCTTACAGGAGGAGAAGACATAGATCCTGCTTACTATAATGAGGAGCCTTCCCCTTATCTTGAAGAAGTAAATGCAGAAAGAGACAAATCCGACTTTTTGTTGTTGGAAGGAGCTTTAAAGAGAGACATGCCTGTTTTGGCAATCTGCAGAGGTTGTCAGGTATTGAATGTTTTTAGCGGAGGCACCTTATATCAGGATATTCCAACTGAATATGATACAGACATACTTCACAGGTCACCGGATGAGGAGGATTTTGAGTATCACGATATTCTTCTTTCAGAGTATGGTCATCTTGTAGAGATTATGGGAGACAGAATATTGAACGTTAACTCATGGCATCATCAAGCCATTAAGGATCTTGGGGACAACCTGGAATGGAACGGCGTTACTGAAGATATGATTATTGAATCTATCGACAGAACAGATGCTACATATGTTATGGGTGTACAATTTCACCCTGAGTGGATGGTGGTTGACGGATATCATGAGTATTTAAAAATCTTTGAGGCATTGATGGAAGCTGCAAAATAGTTTTTGCTTGTAAGGGCTCCAAGGAGCAGGAGGGAAGTTATGTATAAGAAAGTGTTGGCAATCCTTCTGATTTTAGTTCTGGCGCTAAGCTTTAGCGCATGTAAGTCCGGAGGAGAAGGTGAAGAGGGTATTTTTGGGGACTACGAGAAGGCAATTGATCTGGAATTTGCAAAATCAGTTATTGAAACAATCAGCAGCTTCGGCGATGACCCTGTTATGGGTATGCGTTCTGCAAGTTCCCCTGCCGAAACGGAAGTTGCAAATTATGTGGCTGATGTATTGAACGAACTGGGGCTTGAAAACGTAACTGTTGACGAGTTCACCCTCGACGGCTGGGTATTTAAAGGGGCCAATCTTACCTTTACTGATAAGGACGGAGCAGAGAAAAGAATTGATCTGGCAGCTTATCAGACTACCATTGTTGCCCAGAATGAAGAAATTGAGATTGTATATGCAGGAGAAGGAACGGAAGAGGATTATGAGGGCCTTGATGTCAAAGGCAAACTGGTTTTGATTGAGGTTGATCAAAATGAAAACTGGTGGATTAACTATCCTGCTTATCAAGCAAAGGTAAAGGGTGCAAGGGCAGTAGTTGCTGTTTCCGTTTATCCTGAAGAAGGACTTGACAGAGTAGGTGTACAGGATATCTGCGGACCTAAAGATGCTCCTGCTTTGGCAATAAGCGAGCAGGACAGTGATATGTTAAAGGAAATGATGGAGGACTCTGAAACGGGTTCTTTGAAGGTTATACTGAACGCTGATTCAAGGGTAACAAACAATGCCACATCCCACAACGTATGGGGCGAGATACCGGGAGAAACGGATGAAACCATATTCGTATTTGCCCATATGGATGGGTATTTCCATTCAGCCTATGATGATGCTCAAGGTGTGGCAACATCTTTAGCTATAGCAAAGGCCATGATGGATATAGGTTATGAGCCTGAGAGGACTATTCGATTCTGTTTCCACGGTGCTGAGGAATGGGGAGTTTCAGGCAGTGAATACGATTGGTCAACAGGTGCCTTTGAAGAGATAAAAACAGTGCATCCTGAGTGGGTGGAAGGTGCATTTGCAATTGTTAACAACGATGGAGGCTATGCAGTGCAAGGCGAAACGTATATGGGCATAAGAAGTGCTGTGGAGCTTGTATCATTTATTGAAGACAGTGTAGGTGAACTGAACGAGAAGTCAAAGTATGAATGGTCATACGATAAAACCAGCACCTATACAGAAGATTTCTATTGGGCAAGGGTGGGAATACCGGCCATAGTGGCAGGTGAAGGCGATGGTGAAAACTATGATAACATGGGCTACCACTCTAATTACGACAGCTGGGAGGCACAGCCTCTTGATGAGGAAGGGTTGACAGAATGTATTAAGGTCTTTGGAAAGCTGGTTTTGGATCTGGATTCTGTGCTTGTAATGCCTATGGACTTTACTGCAAGGATAGCAGATTTTGAGAATTCCTTGAATGACCCTGAGGAATTTGAAGCCTTGATTGAAGAGGCTTACAGCGCAGCTGAAAAGCTGGAAGCTAAAATGGCTTCTGTTGAAGATGATGGAGTAAGAGAGGTTGCTATTGAGTTAAATAAGCAGATTCAGGAAATCTATGTGGCTTTCCAAGATGCTCTTTTGGGCCTCGATTTTGAGCCGGAAGCTATTACAAAGCATGAGCTTTACCAGGATAATATAGAGGCTTTGGAAGGCGCCATTGAACTTCTTAAAGAAGGCAATGTGCAGGAGGCCTATGACGATTATATTTCAGCAGTTGACTGGGCATGGTACTATATGAACTTTGATGTTGCCACATGTCACTACTTTGAAAATCAGCTGTTTAATAATCGAGATACTACTTGGGGAGCAGGCCTTATAAAATTCCGCCATTGTGATATAGGCAATGTGGTGTTGAGTCTTTCCAATAAGTATGATATTGAAGATGGAAATTATGCTTTGGAAATCAGTGAGCTTGAAAGACTTCTTATGATAGAAAAAGACAAACTGGCTAAAATATTGGCTGAAGAAAAAGCAGGACTTGAAAAGGCCGTAGCATTAATGAATGAATACGCAATATAACAATTTATAAAGATTGGCTCCTGAATTATCAGGAGCCTTTTTGATGATTATGACAACCTTGTTACATTTAAAAGGCTAAGGTTGAAATATGGCCTGTATGATATAATTGTTAAATAAGGTATTAGTCTTGTGAATAAAATATAAGGTGTAAGGATATGCATGAGGAACAGAAAAAGAGACAGCCCTTTATGCTCTTGAAGAATGTGGTGTACTATACGTATCAGCTTCATTGCTTTTCCAGCAATAAACAAACACCGCCTGAAGATGCTTTTAAGATAATAATCCTTGAGGTCATGGCGTGGCTCAGGGAAAGATTTCGTGTGCTGGATGTTCCTGTGGAAATAATGACACCTGAGCCTCAAGACTATGAAAGTTATTCTTTGAAGGATATTAAGTCTTTTAGATTAGACAGCGGATATAAGCTGGAGCTTTCTTACCTGGATGAAGAAAAACGATGGGCAATACAGCTTATGGAACCTGATATGGGACCTAACAGAGGGGAAGAAGAGCAAAGAAGACCGCCTGCACCGGGCAGATTGTTTTTTACAAACATAGGCCTTGTTATGAAAGAGAATAGGGTAGAGATAGGCATAAATGTACAGGTGTCGGAGCTTGAGAATGAAACTATTCCTTGCGAGGTATTCAGAATCGGCGTGGTTAAAAGGCTGTTGAGGAATCCAAAAATTGAGCTGGAGCAGGACCGCTACAGAATTTTGGAAACAGCCCGTGAGCTTGAGGACATGGCAAGTGTAGCTAAACTAAAGAATTATATTGCATCTTCCGAAAGGGACCTGCCCCTTGTGATATTTTCCCAACCTGCAAGGCAGGAAGTATCATTAAACGGCAGGGTGAATGCAGGGTTTGAGGAAAAAGGGAATTTCCTTGATTGTCTTTCGCCCAGACCTGATGTTGAAAGGATTCTTACAAACCTTGCACAAAAGAATTCTGACCATTCTGTAATAAATAGATTGGCAAAAGATCTTATGGGATATGGGTATGTGTTTTTGCTGCCAAGGGATCTTTATAAGAATTATATATCGGGGTGGGAATCCGGATTGAAGGAAGGAGACATTTGTGTTTACTATCCTTCTAAGTTTGGGGACAGAAGGACCGTGCTAATGGGGAAAGAATTTTGGGAAGGAGATTGTAAGGTATTATCCAAGATTATGGATGATGTGCAGGAATATCCTAAACGTAAGGATATAGGATATGGAGAGGTTAAGTTTGTTAACGAATTGCAATCTTCGGAGCTTGAGAAAATGATTCTTAGCAACAGAGAAGTGGAGGAGCTTCAGGAGGCATTAATTAATAAAGAAAAGGATTGCAGTAAAAGGCTGGAGAAGGAATTCGGTCGGGAAAGAGACAAGTGCAACCAGGAGATTATCAGGTTGGAAAAGGAGATCGAAAAGCTTACAGATGAAAAGGCAAAGCTTGTAAATTCAAGAGCAAGGGAAGAAAACTCCAAAGAGGAATTGGAAAAATTAAAGGATGAAAACAGGAATTATAAAGAGGAAAATGAGATGCTGCGTCATGAGATGCACAGACTTTCGGCTCCCAAAAAGCCTCAAGATATACCTTCCTGGGTTGAAGAGCATTTTTCCAAAACCTTAATCTTTCATCCTAAGGCTATTTCCCTTATAGAGGATGTAAAGGAATCGGAAGTGGATATGGAAATCCTTTGTGATGCCATTACATATCTTGCAACGGAATATTGGGAACAGCTTACAGGAAAGATTACTGAAGCTGAGATGAACAGTAGGTGTTCAAAACGGTATGGCAGGCCGTTCTTAGTCACTCCTATTAAGGGTGGAACCATTGAAAACTATCCTATGGAATACAAGATAAAGTATTATAAAGTAGGGAATAAGCTGAGAGAATCTCCTTTAGACCTTCATTTAAAAGTTGGAAATGATTCTGAGAATCTTCTTCGTATATACTTCCTTTATGATAAGGAGAATAAATTAATCGTCGTTGGCTCACTTCCCAAACATCTTAAGACTTTGTCTATGAAATAGTGCCTTGTGAATGGCTGTTAAAATGTGAGATTAATGTAAATAAGGCAAAATATCAGTTGACTACAAAATGTAGTCAACCGGAATAAAAACCTCAACATTTGTTATGAGTATTATGTTATAATGATTATTACCGCATTGGAATTGAGAGCGGTGATAGGTTACGTGATGAGAGATTTACTGAAATTATGAATTGATACTGTTTACGGGGTTAGGAGTGACAGGCAGGGTTCGCCTTTTACGTCTAAACCCTTTTTGTTATAGATAACTGTGGGCCTGAATATTCAGTGCTTATTATAAATAATAACCAGTGGCTTTAAGATTTAGCCCTTGTAAAAAGGTATACAGGAAAAGAGGCGGAACTTTAATGAAACGTGTCTTCGGATATGTAGAAGGTATATTTAATGTAGCATATTTAATAACGGCATTTGTAATAGGTCTGGTGCTTTTAGTTAACTCCCAAGGTGAACACGTTAGAATCTTAGCAGGAATTATGGCTCTTGTTTTAGCCATAGGTGATGGCTTTCATCTTGTGCCTCGTGTTATGGTGATTTTAACAGGTGAAGAAGAGAGATTAAGAAAGGCTTTAGGAAGAGGTAAAGAGATTACTTCCATTACCATGACTTTCTTCTATTTTATCCTATGGTATATAGGGCTTATGGTGTTTTCTATAGATGAGGGTAATATATGGACCTATGTAGTATACGGCCTTGCAACAGCTAGAATTCTTTTATGCATAAGGCCTGAGAATAAGTGGGAGGAAAGGTATCCGCCTTTAAACTGGGGGATCTATAGAAATATTCCTTTCTTTCTTCAAGGTATGATTGTGGCAGGATTCTTCTATATTGAGAGGACTGTTTTTCCGGGGCTTAGCTATATGTGGCTTGCTATTCTATTAAGCTTTGTTTTTTATCTGCCCGTTGTTCTTTTTTCTAACAAAAATCCTAAGGTGGGTATGCTGATGCTTCCAAAAACAGCAGCATACGTATGGATGCTTGTTATGTGTCTATCTTTATAGGTGGAAATATCATACAGATATTTACATAGATTAAAAACAGAAAGGAGTACTATTATGAGTGACTACAAAAAACTTACTAACGAAGTCGGCGCACCGATTGCTGACAACGAAAACTCTATCAGTATGGGGCCTCGTGGTCCTGTAGCCATGCAGGATGTTTGGCTGATGGAGAAAATGGCACACTTTAATCGTGAAGTAATTCCTGAGCGAAGGATGCATGCTAAGGGCTGGGGAGCTTATGGCAAGCTGACTGTAACCCATGATATATCAAAATACACAAAGGCAAAGGTTTTAAAGCTTGGAGCAGAGACAGAACTGTTTGTGCGGTTTTCAACTGTTGCAGGTGAAAGAGGAGCAGCTGACTGCGAAAGGGATATAAGAGGAGTAGCAGTAAAGTTCTATACAGAAGAGGGAAACTGGGACTTAGTTGGAAACAACACTCCTACTTTCTTCATTCGTGACGTTCACAACTTCTCAGACTTAAACCGTGCAGTAAAGAGAGACCCCCATACAGGTCGCCGTTGTGCTAAGAACAACTGGGATTACTGGACATTGCTTCCTGAGTGCTTCCATCAAATCACTGTAGTAATGAGTGACAGAGGAATCCCTGCATCTTTTAGAAATATGCATTTCTTCGGTGAGCATACTTATTCCTTCTACAATGAGAAAAATGAAAGAGTATGGTGCAAGTTCCACTTTAAGACTCAGCAGGGAATCAAAAATCTTACTAATGAAGAGGCTTGCAAAATCAATGGAATGGACCGTGAATACCACGGAAAGGATCTTCATGAAGCTATTAACAGAGGAGATTTTCCAAAGTGGACCATGTATGTGCAGATCATGACAGAGGAGCAGGCTAAGAATCACTATGAGAATCCATTTGACATCACAAAGATCTGGCGTCATAAAGAGTTCCCATTGATTGAGGTTGGAGTTTTAGAGGTTAATAGAAATCCTGAGAACTTCTT
>CAZHLQ010000128.1:0-6690 GCA_964533235.1 uncultured Gudongella sp.
TCAGATGCCGCGAAGTCCAAATCTATGATTTGGCTAAGGAAGCGGCCTTTTTGGCAGGAATTGTTTATTGTTTTAGAAAACTCCAGCCATTAGGGACCGTCCCCAATGTCCTTATTATTTTGCTATATACTGAACATTATATCCTGAAGCCTGGAGTCTGTCGATAATTGAGTTCTCTACTGTAAAGTGTCCCGCTCCAACCACAAGGAAGTAGGTAGCTTCTCCCTCTGTATCGAGAAGCGCCATGATCTTGTCTGCCATATTTTTGTCTCTCTCGCCAAAAAGCATCAAGGTAAGTTCCTTTGAACTTTCATCCTCCTCTTCTACTGAATTCATGTAGCTTTCAGTGAAGCTCTCGTGATCACCCTTCTGCCACTGCATCAGCCATTCCTTGAGCAGATCCTGTTCATCATCTTCTTTCTCTGAAGGCTCAAGTATTGAATCAACTATGCTTTCCAAATACTTCTCCTGAACCTCTTTAGACAGCCCATCGAACATGTCTGCCTGAAATGCTATTCCCTCAAGCTCAACTATCGGCATTTCTGCAAGCATCGCATTAGTCATAAAGTATATGTCTATGCCAAGCATTGCAGCCTGTTGACCTCCCTCAAGGCTTCCTGAGCTGGAGGCATGGATAGCATTAAGGTTGTTCGCCAGGCTCCAGGGCTTGAAGGAAGAATAAGCATCATATGGTATTCCGTAAAGCTCCAGGGCTTTTACGACTTTTGCGTACAATTCCTCTGGTATATGATCCTTTATGGTAGTTCCATCCTGATACATAGATTTTTCCATAAAATATTCCATACCACCTGACTGATCAAACAGATTTGCCTCCACATAAAGAGACTGAGATTCATCAAATGCCTTTCTAATAGAATCGTTTACAGGATATACTCCACTGTCTCCGATATGTATCGAACCAAGAAGATATACCTTGTTATCCCCTTTCTCTGCAAGCCACATAAATCCCTTTGACCCCTCACCAAGCTCTGAATAAAGCGCCTGAATAAGTCTTGTTCCAAATACAACTCCATGCTCAGTAGTACATGGAGAATCAAGAGAATATCCGATACCTGTTCCCTTAAGTACTCCAAGCTTAGTGAAAAGTTCCTCCGGGCTTTCCCCTACATCATAGCCATAAAAGTCAAGAAGCCTGTATAGCTCTTTTAAATAATCTCCTCTCGTCATAGGGCTATCAAAGGCTTGAGGGCTAAAGTCATCAGCTGCTTCAAAACCCAATAGTATGAGCCTTCTCTCAACTCCTTCAATCAACCCACCGGCTCTTTCTGGAGTTATCTGATTTCTGAAGTCTTCATAGTACCAGGAAGTCTCAAATATCCCATACCTTTCACCTTCGTTCAGATCCTGCAGTGCCCATGGACTGAAATCGGGTACCAGCTGATCCTCTGCCCATACAGGTACCATGGGTGAAACAACGAGCAGAACTATCAGCAGAATACTTAGTAGACTTTTCTTAAAACCAATTGTTCCTTTCACAAAAAACATCTCCTTTCTGTTGCATCCACTATAATTATCCTCCATTGTGAACTATATGTCAAACGGGACCAGTCAATGAAGTGGCTTTTTTCTGCCTTTTTGTATCTAAAGTAATTAACCAGGGGTATAATGGTGGTAAAGACCGAAGTGAAAAAGTCATACTTACATAAGGAGGTTCAGGGATGAGGATTGGAATATTAGGTCTTGGCGGAGTTGGAAGAGCATTTTTGTCATTACTGAACGATAAGAATGAGGAGCTCTTAAACAAGGGTATCCAGCCTAAAATAGTGCTTGCCTTAAACAGCAGCTCGGGTTGCTATAAGCATGGTGGAATTGATATCAAGAAGCTGCTTGACTACTTGGATAGCTCTAAAGATTTGTCGCAACTTGATGAAGGCTTCCAGGGTGGTGATATACACAGTCTTCTCGACATGGCTGATCTAGACTTTCTTATAGAGGCGACACCAACTGACAAGATCACAGGTGAACCAGCCCTTAGCCATATGCTTTCTGCTTTGGGAAGAGGGATCAATGTCGTGACTGCAAACAAGGGACCAATAATGCTGGACTACAAAAGACTCAAGGACCTGGGCGACACTATGGGTGCCAGTATTGGAATTGGCTGCACAGCG
The DNA here is from genome assembly GCA_964533235.1 of uncultured Gudongella sp. GTDB lineage: Bacteria > Bacillota > Clostridia > Tissierellales > Tissierellaceae > Gudongella. The sequence goes on from CAZHLQ010000128.1 coordinate 2,130, forward strand.
GGAGGAGCTCTGCCTACTGTAAGCAGCGGACAATATGACTTGCTAGGTGCAAAGGTAAAGGAGATACGAGGAGTCCTGAACGGCACGACCAATTACATCCTCACGCTTATGGAGGAAAGTGAGATGGATTATCCTGAAGCTCTCAGAAAAGCCCAGAATGAGGGCATAGCAGAAACTGATCCCTCGATGGATGTTGAGGGCTGGGATACGGCAATAAAGCTTGTAATAATTGCAAATGCTCTTATGGATTCAAATCTGAAGCTCCGGGATGCCAAAGTCCAAGGTATCCAGAACTTGAAACTCGATGATATTAAGAAGGCTAAGTCAGAAGACAAGAAGCTCAAGCTTATGGGAAAGGTTTATGAGGATGGAGGTTCCTGGAAGGTAGAGGTAGCGCCAGAGGAAGTTGAAAAAGACGACATCTTCTTCGGAGTCAATGGAAAAAACAAGGGGATCCAATACCACACAGATACCCTCGGTGAGATAGCAGTCCTTGGAGGAGCATCAAATCTCAAGGGAGCTGCAGCTTCGTTGCTTAGGGATGTACTCCAGATTTGGAGTAAAAAATCCGGGAAATAAAAATGAAAACGTTTGATTTGTCAAAATAAAATATATTTTTTGAAAATATATTGACAAGCTATCTTAATAGACTATATAATCACCCTTAATATATCTAAAGCATAGATGAAGAGAAGGATACCGCAGGATCGTTTTAAGAGAGTTGATGGGTGGTGAGAATCAACAACGTTCGGGTATGTGATACTAGCTTCATGGCAGCCTGGCTGAAAGCTACTCAAGTAGGGCAGGACGGATCCACCGTTATATGGATACTGGATGATTGTCCAGGAAAGAGGCAGCTTGCTGCGAATTAGGGTGGTAACACGAAATTTATCCTTCGTCCCTATAGGTAAAACTATAGAGACGGAGGATTTTTTATTTTCTAAAGGAGGATTTTAGATGGCAAAGATGATCAGTTTTTTTGACACAACTTTAAGGGATGGTGAACAGTCTCCAGGGTGCAGCATGAACAAAAGAGAGAAGCTTATGCTTGCCAAGCAGCTTGAAAAAATGGGAGTGGACGTTATTGAAGCCGGGTTTGCCGCAGCTTCACCGGGCGATTTTGAGTCAGTTAAGCTTATTGCCGACGAGATCAAGAAATCGACCGTTGCAGTTTTGGCAAGGACCGTCAAGGAGGATATAGACAAAGCCTGGGATGCTGTAAAGGGTGCGGCGAAGCCAAGGATACACACATTTATAGCTACCTCTCCAATACATATGGAGTACAAGCTGAAGATGCAGTCTGAGGATGTTATGAAAAGAGCTGTAGAGATGGTTTCATATGCATGCTCCTTGTGTCCTGAGGTTGAATTTTCAGCTGAGGATGCAACTAGAAGTGAGACCGGATTTCTGGCTGAGCTTTTCGATAAGGTGATCGAGGCTGGAGCAGGAATCATAAACATACCTGATACAGTTGGTTATACGACACCAGATGAGTTCTACAAATTCATAACTGAAATTAGGCAGAAATCAAGACTTCTTGACACGGCAAAAATATCGGTCCATTGTCATAACGACCTGGGACTTGCAGTAGCTAACAGCATTGCAGCAGTCAAAGCAGGAGCAACTCAAATCGAATGCACAATAAATGGCATTGGCGAAAGGGCTGGAAATGCTGCACTGGAAGAGCTTGCAATGATAATGACTGTAAGAAAGGACATTATCGGTGCAGAAATCGGGATAGCAACTGAGGAGATCACAAGGACAAGCAGTCTTCTGACAAGTATAACTGGAGTACATGTACAGCCGAACAAGGCTATCGTAGGAGCTAACGCATTTGCACACGAGTCGGGGATCCATCAGCACGGGGTATTGAGCAACAGATCTACCTATGAGATCATGACGCCGGAATCTGTAGGCTTAAGCAAGAACAACCTGGTTCTTGGAAAACACTCAGGACGTCATGCATTCAAGGATAAGGCAAGGGAGCTTGGCTTCCAGCTTTCGCAGGAGGAGCTTGACTCAGTATTTGATGAATTCAAGGCTCTTGCTGACAGGAAGAAGCAGATATTCGATAAGGACATCGAGGCGCTTCTTTCAAGGGGACTTCAGGGCACTGAGGATCATTACAAACTTAAGAGGTTTGTCATAAACAGCGGCAACACCATCACAACAACAGCTTCTGTAGTACTTGAAGCAGACGGCTGCGAGGTAGAAGGCATATCCTTCGCACAGGGGCCAGTGGATGCAGCATTTAGAGCGATCGAGAAGTGCATGAATATCGAGGTCCTTTTGGAGGACTATTCCCTTCAGTCAATTACTGAAGGAACCGATGCCCTTGGATATGCTACAGTGAAGCTTAATTTCGGAGGCAAGCACTTTACGGGAAGGGACGCCAGTATAAACGTTGTGGAGGCATCTATCGTCGCTTATATAAATGCAATGAACAAGGTAATGAACGAAATCAAAATGACGAGCAACGAAAAAACAGCTGCTATTGTATAGAGAAAGGAAGTTAGAGATATGGGAATGACTATGACGCAGAAGATACTGGCAGCACATTCAGGAAAGGATCGAGTGAAGCCTGGGGAGTTTGTAGATGCAAGACTTGATATGGTCCTTGGAAACGACATTACAGCTCCTGTCGCGATCAAGGAGTTCAATAAAATGGGAGCTGATAAGGTATTTGATAGAGAAAAAGTAGCCCTTGTACCTGATCACTTTGCCCCAAATAAGGATATAGTATCAGCTCAGATGTGCAAAGCCATGAGGACCTTTGCTATAGATCAGAAAATCACCAACTACTTTGAGGTTGGGGAGATGGGCATAGAACATGCTCTGTTGCCTGAAAAGGGTATCGTCACCGCCGGAGAGGTAATAATTGGAGCTGATTCCCACACATGTACCTATGGTGCATTGGGAGCCTTCTCAACTGGTGTTGGAAGCACAGACATGGCTGCCGGTATGGCCACAGGCAAAAGCTGGTTCAAGGTACCTTCAGCGATATCCTTCAAGCTTAAGGGCAAGCCTTCTGAATGGGTGAGCGGCAAGGACATTATACTACACATAATAGGAATGATCGGCGTCGACGGTGCAAGGTATAAATCAATGGAATACAGCGGGGGTGGCGTTTCCAACCTCTCAATGGACGACAGGTTCACCATGGCAAACATGGCCATTGAAGCCGGTGCAAAAAATGGGATATTTCCAGTTGATGAGAAAACCATTAAGTATATAGAGGAGCATGGGGGAAGGCAGTATACAGCTTATGCTCCCGATGAGGATGCCGAGTACGACGAGGTCTATGAAATAGATCTTTCAACCATAAGGCCGACCGTTTCATTCCCTCATAGTCCGGACAACACAAGGACTATAGATGATATTGAGAAAGTTAAGATCGATCAGGTAGTCATTGGCTCCTGCACCAACGGAAGACTTGAGGATATGAGCATAGCCGCGAAGGTTCTAAAGAGTAAAAGGATCTCAAAAGGAGTCAGGACTATCATTATTCCGGCAACACAGGAGATATATCTGGAATCGCTAAAAAGAGGCTACATTCAAACATTCATTGAGGCTGGAGCAGTAGTGAGCACACCAACCTGCGGCCCCTGTCTTGGGGGTCATATGGGGATACTTGCTGAGAATGAGAGGGCTGTATCCACAACAAACAGGAATTTTGTGGGACGGATGGGTCATCCCACCTCTGAGGTATATTTGGCAAGTCCGGCTGTTGCAGCGGCCTCAGCAGTAATGGGCTATATAGCAAGTCCTGAAGACATGGAGGTGATGTAATGAAGGCCAGGGGAAAAACGATCAAGTTTGGGGATAACATCGACACAGATATGATAATACCGGCAAGGCACCTGACTACTTCAGATCCAGATGTACTTAAAAAACACTTCATGGAGGACGTGGATCCGGAACTTGCAGGCAGTATAGAGGCTGGGAGCATAATAGTCGCAGGCAGGAACTACGGCTGCGGATCATCGAGAGAGCATGCCCCTATTGCAATCAAGGGAGCCGGAATAAGCTGTATAATCGCTGACAGCTTCGCGCGGATATTTTACAGGAATGCAATAAACATCGGTTTGCCGATAATCGAGTGTCCTGAGGCTGCGAAGGCAATAGAAAACGGAGATGAGATAGAGATAGATTTTGACTCTGGAATCATCAAGAATATCTCAAAAGATCAAACCTATAGTGGACAAGCCTACCCTGAATTCATTCAGGGACTCATCAAGGCAGGCGGATTAGTCAACTATGTCAGGGGGGAATAGATTGTGGAATTCAATATAGCTAAGGCTCCCGGAGATGGGGTAGGTCCGGAGGTGGTAGAGGCTGCTGTAACGGTGCTTGAGAAGACAGCTCGGATTTTTGGTCACAGCTTTAATTTCCAGCATATCGATGTGGGTGGAAGCTCCATCGACAAGTATGGAGTGCCTCTTACAAAGGAGGCTGTGAAAGTCGCACTTAATAGTGATGCAGTCCTGTTTGGTTCAGTAGGTGGTCCCAAGTGGGATGATCTTCCCACAGAAATAAGACCGGAAAAGGCTGTGCTGGGGCT
>CAZHLQ010000129.1:0-1845 GCA_964533235.1 uncultured Gudongella sp.
CAGCGCGAGCGAGGCAAACAGCGTCAAGCTCACCACGACGAGTATCAGCAATATGCTGGAGGCGCCAACGCCCATGCGCGATGGATACTGCTTCATGATGTCCCCTCCGCATCCTGCACATAACGCACGGCATCGAGCGCGTAGACATCGCCGTTTGGCGCAGTCACCGTCAGCTCGATGTCATACAGCGTGCCCTCTAGCGGGGAATCGTCGCCCGTCACAACGCAATCCACCGTCAGGTCGCTTGCTATCTCGACCGAGAACGCGCGCGCGCCGCACGCGTTGCACACGCCATCGCCGATTGGGTCGGCCTTGACCTGCTCCGCCACGGACTGCAACGCGAGGATCGCGCGGGATTCATATGCGCTTGTGCGCGCGGTCACGTCCGCGCTCGCGATGAGGCGCACGATCACGCTCGTGGAGAGCGCAAAAAACAGGATCACGATGATCAGCTCGACGAGCACCGGGCTGAATACGCCGCGCTTTTTCGGCGGAACGAGCAGAGGAAGCGTCATGTTCCATCCTCCTTTGCCGCCTGCAGATAGAGCGAGGACGTATATGCGTTTCCGCCCGCGCCGACGATCTCGATCGTGAGCAAGCCGTCTGAAAGCGAGAGGTTGAGCTCGCCTGCCTCAAAGATTTTCTCGCCATACTCCGGCGAAAACGCGAGATCCGCACGCGCAAAGTATTCGCGCACCTCGTTTTCCCGGCAATAGATATACGTGATGTACCGCTCACCGTCGATCAGCTGGCCAAGTTCCAGCACGTTCATGCCGTCCTCTTCGCGGATTTGCAGCTGCCCCGCTTCGTCCGATGCGCGCACTTTGCCAACGAGGTAGCTCATCCCCGTACGGGAGACGAACGCCTCTTCGGCGATGGCGTTGATCATGCGATAGGACCGCGCGCCGACGATGACCACGATGAGCGAGAGCAGCGCGAACGCCGCAAGAAGCGCGAAGATAAACGCACCTCTCAGCCCGCCGCCGCGGTTTTCCCGCGCTTGCGCGCTCATGACCCGCCTCCGATGCGCGTGACCTGCACGCTGGGCATCACGTTTGAGGCAAACACGTCGTAAAACACGGCATAACGGCTTTCGTCTACCGACACGCCATAGTGATCATATAGATAAGAAAGACTTGGCGGATACTGCCCCTCCACCGCGTAGCAGGTGACGATGGCACGCTGAAGCGCCGCCTGCACGAGCTCTGTTTCGCGCGCGTCGCTGCTTCGCTCGGTGGAAAACAGTGAAATGAGGAAGAATGCTGCAATCAGCGCAAACACCGCAATCGCAAAAATCAGGCTGCGAGAACGCCCGCGCGGCTTTTCGTAGAGATGCATGCATGTTCCTCCCTTCGGTAACGGTATCATAGCAGGTATGCGGAAATTTTCCTAATACAATGTAACAAAACGCCTGTTTGCCGTTGCAAACTGCTGATCTGTGCGCTCTCTGCGGCGCAAACCGGATAGATCCCGCGCAACGCGCGCAAATCAACCGACCGCGGAGAGAACCGAAAGCAACGGGAGCATGACGGAAAGCAAAATCCCGCCGATGACGATGCAGAGCAGCGCAACCAGCGTGGGTTCGATCATCGCGATCACATTGTGGATCGAATCGTCCGCCTCGGACATATAGATGCCGCTGAGCTTTTCCATCACGGCGTCAAGCTTGCCCGCCGCGGAACCGAAGCGAATCATCTTTTCGTGCATGGGCTCAAACAACCCGCTCTTCTCGATCGCGGCGGAAAACTTCCCGCCCGCGAGCAGTTCCTGTTGCGCAAGCTCCGCCTGTTTTCTGTGCGCCTCGTCCGTAACGACCGAGGGCGCAAGCCGCATCGCATCCTCCAC
>CAZHLQ010000130.1:0-4673 GCA_964533235.1 uncultured Gudongella sp.
TCAGTGAAACCAAGTTCCTGTGAAGTAGCATCTTTGGGATCTGGTTGGTGTTGGTAGTAGTAAAAAAATCTGAAAACATTGGGGAAATCCAGGTAATAATCCATGTATACGCTGAATGCCTTTTTGATCCCCTGAATGTTCTTTTGCTGAGATGAGAAAACTGACAACACAGATACCATGTCCGAAATAAGATAATTTCTTGCATACCACATAAGATTGCTTACGTCTTTAAAGTGATGATAAAGTGTTGGGAAAGTATATCCTGTCGCCTCCGAAAGCTTACGCACTGTTATATATTCATATCCCTTATCTTTAATAATACTTGCTGCTGCTTCTATATAATACTGCCTTGTGGAAGCTTCTCTTCGGTTCATTCCAGCACTCCTTAACTTAGTTAAATAATTTAACTAAGTTAAGTATACTCCTGGTGAATTATTCAGTCAATGATTTTGTAGCACAATTGAGATTCTTTTTTTTATGACTTCTGGATCAAACCACTTTGATTGTGTACCTTGTTGTGATATCATAATTAATTAGAGTTAAATTGGTACAGAGATGCCATACTAAGGAGGAAAATTTAATGCCAAAGAGAACTGATATCGACAAGATTCTCATCATAGGATCAGGCCCGATAATTATCGGGCAGGCCTGTGAATTTGACTACTCAGGAACCCAAGCATGCAAAGCCTTGCGGAACCTGGGTTACAAAATCGTATTGGTCAATTCAAATCCCGCGACCATAATGACAGATCCCGAAATTTCAGATGTTACTTACATCGAACCTTTAAATGAAAAAAGCCTGGAGGAGATAATCGCTAAGGAAAAACCTGATGCATTACTTCCAAACCTAGGTGGTCAAACTGCCTTGAACCTTTGTCTTGATCTTCATAAGAGTGGAGTATTAGACAAATATGGAGTCAAGGTTATTGGTGTTCAGATCGATGCAATACAGCGTGGAGAAGACCGTATCGAATTTAAAAAGACAATGGAGAAGCTTGGGATAGACATGCCTAGAAGCTTAGCAGCATACTCTGTAGAGGAAGCTGAAAGGATAGCTGAGGAGCTAGGATATCCTGTAGTAATTAGACCTGCCTTTACGATGGGCGGTACTGGAGGAGGTCTTGTATATAACCTGGAGGAGCTAAGGATAATAGCAAGCCGCGGAATAAGTGCAAGTATGATCGGACAAATTCTCGTTGAGGAATCAGTTTTAGGCTGGGAAGAATTAGAGCTTGAAGTCATTAGAGACAGCAAGAATCAAATGATTACAGTATGCTTTATAGAAAATATAGATGCAGTCGGGGTTCATACAGGAGATTCCTTTTGTACTGCACCAATGCTTACAATAAGCAAGGAGCTTCAGGAAAAACTTCAGCGTTATGCCTACTCAGTTGTTGAATCCATTGAGGTAATAGGTGGTACGAATGTCCAATTCGCCCATGATCCAAACACTGGTCGAGTCGTGATTATTGAAATAAATCCTAGAACATCAAGATCCTCTGCTCTTGCATCCAAGGCGACAGGACTACCAATTGCATATATATCAGCTCTCCTCGCATCTGGGATGACTCTTGACGAGATCCCTTACTGGAAAGAAGGAACGCTTGAGAAGTACACCCCATCGGGAGATTACGTAGTAGTTAAGTTTGCTCGTTGGGCATTTGAAAAATTTCCTGGGGCGGTTGACAAGCTTGGTACTCAGATGAAGGCTGTCGGGGAAGTTATGAGCATAGGAAAGACATATAAAGAGGCACTTCAAAAGGCAATAAGGTCTCTGGAGATAGGAAGAGTTGGTCTTGGCTTTGCTAAGGATTTTAACACATATTCCCTGGAAGAACTGCTGTCTATGCTTAAGGAGCCGACAAGCGAGAGACAATTTATACTATATGAGGCCCTACGTAAGGGAGCTGACATCGACCACCTTTATAAGCTTACCTACATTAAACCATATTTCCTTAAAGAAATGCAGGAGCTTGTTCAGCTGGAGGAAGAGATAATTAAATTCAAGGGCGGCGACCTGCCGGAAGAGCTTCTTAAAAAGGCAAAGGCAGACGGATTTTCCGATAAATATCTTGCAAAGCTTCTAGATTTATCAGAGGCAGATCTAAGAAGGCTTAGAAAAGAAACAGGAATAACTCAGGGCTATGAAGCAGTTCCTGTCAGCGGAGTTGACAATGCATCTTACTATTTTTCAACATATAATGCACCTGACTCAACCAGTACCAGTGAGAAGAAAAAGGTAATGATCCTGGGTGGTGGACCGAATAGGATAGGGCAAGGAATTGAATTTGATTACTGCTGTGTTCATGCTGCATTCGCATTGAAGGATCTTGGGTATGAAACCGTTATGGTAAACTGTAACCCAGAAACGGTATCAACTGATTATGACACCTCAGATAAGCTATACTTTGAGCCTCTGACTGTGGAGGACGTTCTTAGCATATACGAGAAAGAGAAGCCAGAGGGAGCAATAGTTCAATTTGGTGGGCAAACCCCCCTGAACATAGCCAGCGAGCTTGAGGCTGCAGGAGTCAAGATTCTTGGAACATCAAAGGAGACAATAGACCTGGCTGAGGATAGAGACCAGTTTAAAAAGATAATGGAAAAGCTTGATATTCCGATGCCTGAATCCGGAATGGCTATTGATTTGGAAGAAGCTGTCGATATTGCGGATAGAATTGGTTATCCTTTGATGGTGAGACCTTCTTATGTTCTGGGAGGCAGGGGTATGGAGGTTGTACACGATGAGGAAATGCTTAAGAAGTATATGGCTCAGGCAGTTGGAGTCACTCCTGAACGCCCAATACTCATAGACAGATTCCTTCATCATGCTCTTGAATGTGAAGCAGATGCAATATCCAATGGAGATGAGGCTTATGTTCCAACTGTTATGGAACACATTGAATATGCAGGGGTGCACTCAGGAGACTCAGCATGTGTGATCCCCCCGGTCAGTATCCCCCAGGATTCTATAGAAACTATAGAGGCGTACACTAAGGCAATAGCAAGAGAGATGAATGTCGTGGGTCTTATGAATATGCAATATGCGATTTCAGATGGTAGAGTGTATGTGCTTGAGGCAAATCCAAGAGCCTCGAGAACGGTTCCGCTCGTTTCCAAGGTCTGCAATGTACAGATGGCAAGGATTGCTACTGAAATTATGATGGCTGACCACGAAGGTAATAAATACCCTATAGACAAGCTAAAGAAAAAAATAGTAAAACACTATGGAGTAAAAGAAGCAGTCGTACCATTCAATATGTTTCCCGAAGTAGACCCCACATTAGGACCTGAAATGAGATCAACAGGAGAAGTGCTTGGTCTTGCTGATTCCTTCGAGCTCGCTTATTTTAAGGCTCAGGAGGCATCTAAGGACACATTGCCATCATCAGGTACTGTTTTTATAAGCGTAAACGATCCTGATAAAGAGGATGTTCTAGAGGCAGCTAGAAGATTCTTTGCTATTGGGTTTAAGATAAAGGCTACAGAAGGGACAGCCAATTTTCTTAGAGAAAATGAGATCCCTTGTGAGAAGGTCAAGAAGGTTTATGAAGGCAGACCAAATATAACTGACGATATGATGAACGGAAAGATTGACCTGATAATCAACACTCCTATAGGCAAACTAAGCTCAATGGATGACTCCTATATCAGAAAGATAGCAATCAAGAATAAAATACCATACATTACAGTAATGCCTGCAGCAAGAGCCAGCGCTAAGGGTATAGAGGCTTATATAGGCAATGATTTCTCTGAGAACGTCAAGAAATCCTTGCAGGAGTATCACAAAGAGATCGAAACGTTAGACTGATATACAGAAATAACCAGGGGAGGCTGATTTGATGATTCTAGGGTTTATAGGATGTGGTAATATGGGTGAGGCGATGCTGTCGGGAGTTTTATCATCAGGATGGATCGATTCTGAAAAGGTAATTGTTCATACAAAAACTGTATCCAGAATGGAAAAGTTGAAGGATAAGTATGGTATTACAACCTCGGAGAGCAATGCAGATGTAGCAAAGAAAGCGGACTTTATTATCCTTGCAGTTAAGCCGATAGTGTATGAGAGTGCAATATCTGAGATCAAGGATAAGATCATGGACGGAGCAATAGTACTTGGAATAGCGCCGGCATACAGTGTAGCTATGCTTGAAAAACTCATAGGCAACAAACAAGTAAAGATAGCTAGATCTATTCCTAATACACCCGCGCTGATAGGAAAAGGAATTGCAGGAATTAGCTTTTCTGGCAATATGAACAATACCGATAAGGATACCGTTTTTAGTTTCTTTAATAGCTTCGGGGAAGGTATTGAGATCAGGGAGGATCTGATGGCTGCTGTCGGAACTTTAACTGGTTCGGGACCAGCCTTTGTGTACATGTTTATCGAAGCCATGGCGCAGGCCGGGATCAAACTAGGCGTACCCACAACAGATGCTTACAGGTTTGCAGCTGCGACTGTAGAGGGATCAGCTGCTATGGTCAGTAGGACAGAAAAGCATCCTGCCAAGCTAAGAGACGAGGTATGCTCACCTGGTGGTACAACTATAGAAGGAGTCGCAGCCCTTGAAAAATCAGGTCTGAATGGAATAGTGATAGATGCCGTGGAAGCATCGGTAACCAAGTTTTTAAAGATGCAGAGTGAAGCTGCGAAATAAAAAGAAGTCGAAACA
>CAZHLQ010000131.1:0-1872 GCA_964533235.1 uncultured Gudongella sp.
CTATGAATATCCAACTGAGTATCGTCGGAGTCTTCCAACGAATCTTGAGTAACCTTGCAGTCTATTACGATAGTAGTAAAATCTGAAAGCTGGATAAGGCTCATGTCTCCATTGCCAACAGGGAAATAAATAACGAATGCATCGTTCACGTGATCAACTCAGTGTTTGCCTCTCTTAATTTATTCGTCGGTTCGCTTTTTTTTAATGTCATTCCAGTAGAGCCTCCTGATAGTATATGATTCTAATGCGAGCAGGGCGAAAGTAATATAGGGGTCCTTTGGAGGATCTGATTAGAGAAATCCGCTGATGCATCCCGATAGATTAATCTCATTAGCCAGGCCATATGGTGAACCAGCGCCTATGTCAACGGTGAAGCTTGATGAACGGGGCAGGATCATGCATCCTGCCGATTTGATCGCCAGGCCAAGATGAATCCTGGCAATAAATTCGTCATAGGCAAAGCCACCGAGGGTTCCATACTATTGGAAAAGACGGCCCTTGGAGCCATCCTGGAGGGCGTAATCAAAGAAGCCCGCCATGTGGATATGGATAAGCTGGAAAAGGACGTCGAGGATGAGGGCAACCGGATTGCGCGCAAGAAGTACAAGATTTTAGCTGGGCACTAATGTCTTCATTGCCGCTGTGTAAAATGGTGGACAAGGACCACAGATCTTGTTTTAAGACTTAAAGATTTAGAAATCCAAAAATTTTCGCGATTTCTTCTTCCTATTGCCCCATTCCCTTCCTCACACTCCCAGAGCCAGCCTCAGCGTATTTCTCACCGCCGGGGCCAGCCCCAGGGTGATCAATGTCAGGCGCGTCAGATTTCGCAAAGATGGCTCCTGGAGAGATCGATCGATCATATAGAGCACCGGCAAAAGCACAGCCAGCTTGAGGGGGAACATGATTGCCGCCGTTCCGGCCAGATCGATAAGATATGTGGGCAGCACATGCTTCTCCTGATAGAAAAACCAGTCCACCCCCAGGTAGGTGGAGCTGGCATCCAGCATATGGGCATAGATGATCATCCGGCTGAAGCCGTCCTCCAGGAATCCGAGCCATGAGATATGCCGCTGCAACAGGATGATGCCCCCCGCCAGTCCCGAGCCCATGACAAAGACGGCGGGAATGACCCAGAGATTTTGCCATCCCAGTGAGGAGAGCAGGGCCAGGTTCAGTGCCGTCCAGATAAATCCTATGGCTGCATAGCGGAAGTGAAACCCATCCTTCCAGATCCGCCTGGTGACAAAGAGGCTGGCAGCAGTGACCAGGAATACCAGGAAGAATATCAGGGGGGTGATGAGCAGATACCTCCAGGGGGCAGCCACCATATCCGCGTCCTCAATCACCCTCAGGCTGGAGCCGGCCAGTATGTAGGGCAGGGTATAGGCCACCAGCCGCCCATCTACGGCAATCCCCGAGCGTCCCAGGAGCCTGATCAATCCCAGCACAGCCAATCCCAGGATCAAAGCCCAGGTGATGGTATCCACTGGATTATAGCTGGTATCATAGATGATGGGATCTATGTAATATCTCTGGATGAATGCAGATAGACCGGACAGCTCGCTCACAGATTTTGCACCAGCATCGTCCATCATCTGTCTTCACTCCTATTTCAGGAGTTTGAGTGCCTCTTATGTTTGAATGTCTCTTATTTATCATAGAATAGGGCAGCTGGGGCGGCGGAAAGTATTTATAGGGCAAAAGGAGATGGAAAGCTGTCCATTTTCTGATTTTAGTTGAGGTAATTAAATGGTCGAGGTGTTCAAAGGTACAAGTACGGTAGGTGTACTCTGCGATGGGGGTGTGGTCCTTGCATCGGAGAGCCGGGCTACCATGGGCAGCTTCATAGCCAGCAGCACTGCTAAGAAG
>CAZHLQ010000132.1:0-2764 GCA_964533235.1 uncultured Gudongella sp.
CTGCTGAATGCGGTATCGAGCCTCTTGTTTATTATCTCTTCCGCTATTTCACGAAGCTGCTTATCCGACTTTCTCTCGCAAAAGATGACCTCGGAAAAACCCTTCCTCTTTACCCTGTCCAAATCAAGCCTTACTTCCATACGTAAATTACCTGCCTATGTTTACTCCCACTCGCAAACCTTAAGCTCGACTTAAACTGTTTTGCTTTGGTTTTTGTGGTGCCTTTTACTCCATTTGATACCAGTTACCCACACTCTATGGTGTTCGCTGATCGACTGTTATCAGAGTTATGTTATCAACCTTTGTTTCATGTCCTCCCCTCAATCGCTATTCTACACACTATGGTCTGGAATGGTCAACATGATTTGTAGTGCTTATTCATTTGGCTGAAATTTGAAGCTTTCATTCACCTTCAGCCTCAGCCACAAAATCCTCTTGTTCGTAGTAGTAGGAATAATCAATGCCCTTCATAAACATGTCCCGGCTATCAATCTGATCGGTGAGGGCACTTTGAAGTAGGTTTTTTATAGGCTGAACATCTGATACGCTCCGTTGCATGGCACTTAGGTATTCCCTCTTGTCAACCTTACTCCAATCCACACATAAGCGCAGATTCTTTTTCAGAATCAAATCCAACCAGATGCGCGTGCTTCTGCCGTTTCCTTCCATAAAGGGGTGGGCTACGTTCATCTCCACATATTTGCGCAGAATATCATCAAAGGAGTTTTCAGGCATCACCTCAATCTGTGCCAAACTATCCTCCAAGTAAAGTACAGCCGCAAAACGAAAGCTGCCCTTTGCTATGTTGGTTGTTCTGATCTGACCGGCAAAATCGTAGAGGCCTCCAAACAAATACGCATGAATTTGTTGTAAGCCCTTTACGGTGCCCACCTCTATGGTGTCAAGCAGAGTGCTGTCAAAGAGCGCATACGCTTTGGATTTACTCTGCCCATCAATGGTCTCATTACTGTAGGTAAACCACTGGATAAATCGATTGGCTTCCTTGCTGGGAAAGTTTTTTGCCAATTCCAGAATGCCGTCATAATCAAAGGTATCCGTGGCGTACTTTTTGCCATCGGCAGCGGTTAGCTTCAGTTGGTTAGCAGCACTAACCAACTGATTACCCTCTTTCTTTAATTTGCCTTTCAGATACTTCCAATAATTACGGATTTTGCTGTAATCATCCTCATTGCGCAACACCCCCACAATATCAAGTGCTGAAAACCACCACTTATTTTCCTCATCATCCCATATAGCTCGCACTTCCCGGCTATCAAAAAACCGGATGGAAATCTTGCTCATAAAATCATCTACCTTTTCGCATCTTATCCATCAAATCACTTAACTCCGAACCATCACAATATTCGAATTCATCCTTTTCAATAATGTAACCGCTTTTTGTCACTTCTACAATGTCTTTCCGAAATGATGAGGTACTAGCGTTTCTTAAACTCATCATTCCATTCAATTATTGCTTCTAGGTCTTTTTTTAGCGAGCCAGGCTTTGGTACTGAATTTTATATTGGATTTTATTTTTCTAGATTAACCGGGAAAACGATTTGAGTACAATAGAGGTTCAAGCAGCTATGCACATTTTTGGGGTTATAAATTGTTATTCTACAGAAGAAATAGTTATAGTATAAATAAAAAAGATTTCATTTATATTTTTTCTTTAGCTTTATTAATTTTTGATTCATTAATACTATTAATTAAAACACTTATTGGTATAGTGAGGTCATGCTTTGTCGGTTTCCTGACGAGATTGAATATCTATTTACTAATTTATGATCTAGTAGAGAAAATTTGATTTACTGACAACACATATTATATAAAATCATTATTGCGTATTTTTTTATTGTGGCAATGATGATCGTGTACGTGATAAATACACATAATAAAATCGTGAGGACTGAGGGAAGTAAAATTTTTGAATATATCTCAAGCGTAATAATTATACTAATTATTATTACTACATATTTTGAGATTAAATCATTTAGAAGTCATTAACTTCTCTGAAGCATAATCAACATCCAGAGGTTCTAAATCTTCCATATTTTGATCAACCTCAAATAAACGAAGTTGTCCTTTAACTGGAAAGGGTTTGACGAGGATAATCCGATTGAAAACCCAGGAGAACCCTTCAAATTGCTCCTCATCGGCGAGATATGCGCCCTCTCTATCCGTCTCGTCATTATATTGTCGAACCTCTGTCAATTCTGCAATTGCAATCGCATGGCCATTCATCAGAGAAGCTTTTTCTTGTTTATTAATCGCCTTCGAAGCACAAATTAAAATCCAGCCGCGATAATCAGTTTTCCAGCTGCGCAACTCGATAAACTTATAACCCATGGCAATCAATGTGGCATAGTAAGGTTGGATACTAAGAGCTTTCATTTTTCGTTCCTTTCCCAAATCTTCTTACTTCGAAGAATGAGAGTGTCAATAATCTAATGTTTATCTTCGTCTGCCTTCGAACAATACGAAGAATCTGGCTCTGCCGCGCTTAGCATTTCCCCTTGTTGCATCGTATCATAGACAACCTGTTTGCTGAAACTACTGGTCCTATCCCAAAGAACCTCTCAAAGAACATATCTATTCCCACTCTATAGTCGCCGGCGGCTTTCCTGTGATGTCAAGTACTACCCTGTTGATGGCAGGGACCTCATTGCATATCCTCCTGCTGACAGTATCCAGAAGCTCGTAGGGCAGGTGCACCCATTCAGCCGTCATAGCATCAAGCGATGAGACAGCTCTCAGGGCTGCT
>CAZHLQ010000133.1:0-2174 GCA_964533235.1 uncultured Gudongella sp.
GTATCAGACTTGAAAGTATCTGATGGAGGAGCCCTTAGAGCAGGGATTTTTATTAAGTTAAGTGGGTAAATTCCCACTACTATGTCCGGCTCAGTGATGAGATACACAAAAGGAGATATGCACAATGAAGAAATACCTAGCTTTACTTATTACTGTCTCAGTGCTTGTGGGTTGTAGTCAATCCAAACCTGAAAATATAACAGAGCTGCCTGTTCCGCCTGTGGAGCCTGAAATTATCTTGGAAGAAAGCATACTGAATAAAGATGGAATGACTATATTAGAAAGGTACGCACCTCCAAAAGGCTACACAAGAGTTGAGGTTGTGGATGGAAGCTTTGCAGATTTTCTAAGAAACCAGAAGCTGAAGACCTATGGAGATAAGGTACTATATTATGATGGTCGTGAGAAAAACAGAACGGATGTTTACGATAGCGTATTTGATGTGGATATTGGAGATAGAGATCTTCACCAATGTGCGGATGCAGTTATGCTTCTTAGAGGAGAGTATCTATTCGAAAAGGGTGAATTTGAAGATATTAAGTTTAACTTCGTTTCAGGCTTCAAGGCAGAATATTCAAAGTGGATGGAAGGCTATAGGATAAAGGTCGATGGTAATAATGTAAGCTATTATTTAGGCACTGATCCCTCATCAACCTATGAGAGCTTTAGAAATTACATGGATATGGTTTTTGCCTATTCTGGAACCCTTTCTCTTGAGAATGAGCTCGTTCCAGTTTCTATTGAAGATATGGAGATAGGAGATGTATTCATAAAGGGCGGCAGCCCCGGTCATGCAATCATAGTTGTTGACATGGCATTAAATAGTGAAAATAACAAGGTGTTCATGCTTGCCCAGTCTTACATGCCCGCACAACAAACTCAGGTCCTCCTAAATCCAAACCACGAGGAAATTAGTCCATGGTACAGCTTGGATAATATGAGTTCACTGAAAACACCTGAATGGACATTTGAATTAGACCAGCTTAGAAGATTTAATGATTGAGTGGCAGCAGAGACGGTTCTTTTTGCCCCGATTTCGGGACAAAAAGAACCGTCCCCACTGTCCCTTAATGTGTATTTATATGGAACTTTGGCGGCTCCATCATGTGCTTTTTAACAGAGCATAGCTCGATAGATCTTACCAATGCTTCCTTGTATTTTTCGGGGAATCCCTCAGGAAGCTTAACATCGAATATAACATCAGTTATCATTCCTGTTTGTCTATTGATATCAAGATCCATAGATATATTCATTCCTTCAGTCGATATCCCCTTATTCTTACAAAAACCTAAGGCAAAAATTCCTGCACAGGTTGCCATAGATCCAAGAAATAGCTCAAAGGGAGTTGGGTCACTTCCGTTTTGATCTGTCTTTATTAGGTGCCTGGAGCTTCTTGCATCAACTCTCAAGCCACCTGGAAATTCTACGTTCATATAAGCCATAATATCACTCCATTCAAAATTAGTACCTAAGTGATTATACCACTATACCCAGGGGGTGTATATAGTTTTTTGAAATTTTTTCCCCGCAAACATACTTCATGGATCACCAATGTAATACGCTATGACTTCACAAGTATGGTAGAATATACTCATAAGGACTTACACAAGGCCAAATAAACCGGAGGTGTTCAAATGATTTACAGAAATGCTGAGCCGAAGGATATTCCTTTGATCTCTGAGCTTCAAAAGAAATACCATGTTTTGACTATAAGTGAGGAGGATAAGCCTCACGGTTTTGTTACAACACTTTTTACTGAGGAGCAATTTGCTGAGCTTATCGAGAAAGAAAATGGAGTAGCTCTTGCTTGTGATGGAGATAAGGTAGTTGGATATGCAATGGCGGCATCATGGAACTTTTGGTCCAAATGGCCTTTGTTTCAGCACATGATCAAGGATCTACCCAGTACTGAATACCTGGGACAAACACTAACGACAGAAAACTCATATCAATATGGTCCCATATGCATAGACAAGGATTATAGAGGAACAGAAGTACTACTGAAGCTATTTGATTTTTCAAGAGAGCAAATGATGGATAAATACCCGATACTGATTACCTTTATTAACCACATAAATCCCAGGTCATACGAAGCTCATACCAGAAAGCTTGGACTTGAGGTGATTAAAAATTTTGTATTCAACAACAATAATTACTATGAGCTTGGTTATGAT
>CAZHLQ010000134.1:0-3588 GCA_964533235.1 uncultured Gudongella sp.
AGGTAATTCTGCAAAAGGTGCATGAAGAAGGACATACTATTGGTATCCACAGTTCATCTCACATATATAAAGATATCTATAGTTCAGTAGACTCATTTCTAGCCGACTTTGAATCAGCTTCAAAGTGGGTTGAGGAAATAACTGGGGAAAAGCCTGAAATATACAGGTTCCCTGGTGGCAGTATAAATCCTCATAATTATCAAATTGCAGGACAATTAATATCTGAGATGCAAAGAAGAGGATATATTCACTATGATTGGAATATATCATCAGGAGATGCGTCAACATGGGTATCTTCTAAGTCTATAATTGACAACATCATGAAGGATCTCCCTAATAAGAAAGTTGGAGTCATATTGGCACATGACGGACCAAATAACATACATATTGTTGAAGCTCTTCCTGAGATAATTGAAAAGTCTATAGAGCTTGGCTATAGTTTCTTGCCATTGGTTAACACAGTGAATCCAATCCAGTTTAAAAACATGGAGTAGTAGTCAATGAAATAGTCTAGAGAAATGAATTTCATTATAATTAAGAGGGAGATGTTGTTGAGTGGATAAAAGGGGCAATTTTAAGACAGCAATAAAGGAATTGATGGATGGAAATCTAACCAGAAGCGGAGAAAGCATCGATAAAGAAGTAAATTCTAACACAGATCAGATAACTACAAATAAAATCATTAGTCCTAGTAAAAATAATGATACTAAGAATATAAAATCACAGGGTTCTTTGTTTTCTGAGGATATAGTAATTGAAGGGAATTTGAATTCCAAATCTCCTATCAGTTTGAAGGGTACCATGAAAGGTAATATAACTTCTGAGGAGGATGTATTTATCTCAGGGAATATTATTGGAAATATAAGGGGTAAGAGTATACGGATAGAAGGTGGAGATATTGAAGGAAATATTGAAGCTACTGAAGATATTAAGATAGACAATAGATCAACTATAGTGGGGGAAATCAAAGCCAATAGACTAGAACTTAAAGGCATGTTGAAGGGAAACATCAAGGTAGCAGAGTCGGTTGCATTTTATTCCGAATCATTAGTAAGTGGAGATGTTGCTGCAGGAAACATATCAATGGAGTTAGGTGCAAAACTAAAAGGTAATATTGTTATTTCAGAAGGCAAGTATGATGACAGTGTGTTTGGCAAAGATAAAAATAAGTCAAAAAAAGTGATGGACGAAAAATCTGATAACTAAAGGTAACTTTATGGGCTGTGTAGAACGTATACACAGCCCTGGTTTTTTGAGTAAGGACTAAAGTGCTCTGGCTATTTGTGCTGCCAGAAGTGCATTGTTGTAAACCAGCTGAATATTTGACTCAAGAGATTCTCCACCTGTTATTTCCTTTATTTTCGCCAGAAGGAATGGAGTAGTATCCTTACCCTTGATACCCAGTGCTTCAGCCTCCTTTACCGCATCCTCGATTACTCTCGTGATAAGGTCAGCATCCATTGAGTATTCCTCAGGGATTGGATTAGCTATAAGTGCTCCCCCCATAAGACCAAGCTCCCATTTTGTCCTTAGTATGCTTGCGATTTCCTCCGGAGTTTCAACCTTATAGTCTACCTTAAATCCACTTTTTCTTGTATAGAATGCCGGAAGCTCCTCGGTCTTGTAACCAAGCACCGGCACTCCCTTAGTCTCAAGATACTCAAGCGTAAGCCCCAGATCAAGAATGGATTTTGCGCCTGCACAAACAACCGCTACTTCAGTCATTGCAAGCTCCTCCAGGTCAGCCGAAATATCCATGGTCTTCTCTGCACCTCTGTGCACTCCACCAACTCCACCGGTCGCAAAAACCTTGATTCCCGCCATGGCAGCGATGATCATAGTTGATGCAACAGTCGTGGCACCGTCCCTTTTGTGTGCAACAAGGTAGGGTATATCTCTTCTTGAAACCTTTGCGATATTTCCAGCTCTGCCCATGTAGTCAATTTCTTCAGCGGTAAGACCTGCCTTAAGTCTTCCTCCAATAATTCCTATGGTAGCAGGTACTGCACCATTTTCTCTGATTATCTCCTCGACCTTCAGGGCTGTCTCAACATTTTGAGGATAGGGCATCCCATGGGAGATTATTGTCGACTCCAGAGCTACTATCGGTTTGTTATTATCCAGCGCTTTTTTTACCTCATCACTTATATCCAGATATCTGTTCATTATATTTCCTCCAATCTTTTTGAGATTCCTTCTATTTTATCAATGCTCATTTCCTTGTTGATTGTATCCTCAGAGCTCATGGCTACGATGGCCGCTCCCATTGCATACCTGATGGAATCTCTGAGAGAAAAATTATTTAACTCACCGTAAATCAGTCCCGCCTGAAAAGCATCACCAGCTCCTGTAGCATTCACCGGAACGAACTCAGAGGACTTAAATCCGCCCTGGGAACCTGAATGGCTGCTGAAAAATACTCCATCCTTTCCAAGAGTTATGCATACATTACTTACGCCCTTATCGTGGAGTATCTGTGCTGCCTTGATCAGGTCATTCCTATCCTGTATCCTTATTCCGGTCAGTGTCTCAGCCTCGATCCTGTTTGGTTTTATAGTATGAAAGCTCCCGATAAATTCAGCTGCATACTCCGCCTTGGCGGTTGAAACAGTATCAAGGAAAAGCTTCTTGTGGCTAAATTCAAGTACTATTTTTTTGAGGACCTCCTTCCTGAGGTTAGCATCCACAATAATGATGTCACTTTCTTCAATCAAAGCCCTGTTGGCGCTGATGTATTTCCAGTCAAGCTCCTCCATTATATTCATGGCATTTATTGCAAGATCCATATCCTTGTTCTCATCAAGAATAGCGAGATAAATCCCTGTCGGTCCATCAACTCTTTTTACATGGTCAACATCAATTCCTGATTCTTTTGCCTCCAAAATCAGGTAATCACCAAAGCTGTCACTGCCAACAACTGAAAAAAGCCTCGTAGGTATCCCCAGAAGTGCAGAATTTTCAGCGATATTTCTTCCTACACCTCCTGGCGACAGCTTTACGCTTCCGATATTTGAATCTCCTCTAATAAGTACTTTCGCGGGTGAACCTACTATATCCAGATTAGATCCTCCAATCACTGCAACGCTTCCCAACGAAGCATTCAAATCGATCATCTCCTTCCTTTTATGGATTTAAAGCTATTTTACCCATGTTATGATATATTTCAACAGTGAGCAAATATAATCGAGGAAAGGATGCCCTTCACAGCTGCAATAAATCTGGTATAATGTAGTCACACCATAAATGGAGGGGAGGGCCATGCTCCTTAACGAGAAGCTTTTTTATGTCGAAGGCTCTTACGGAGGCCAGCAAAGCTGGCTTAAAGAATTTAAGATCAAAAATCAATTTTGGGCTGACAGATCCTGCGGAGTAACAGCAGCTGCAAATTTAATAATGTACCTATCAAGGACAAGAAAAGAGCTGTCAGCTCTGTACCAGGGTACTTCTAGTGAGGACTTTGTAGGATTGATGAAGGAGTTATACCCTTTTCTCAAGCCTAAAGTATATGGGATACCCACCCTCACAAAAATGAGGCATGGAATACAAAGATATGCCTACTCAAGGGGCATCAGGCTTAGCTTCTACATG